>SUTG01000007.1 GCA_015063035.1 Methanobrevibacter olleyae | reverse complement strand
TTCTTAAAATTATTATATTATAAATACATTTATAAATATAAAACTCTAAATATTATAATGATATAAAAAATTATAATTATTTTTTTAAGGAAGGAATATTATGAGGCGAAAACAAAAACTAATTATAGCAATTCTTTCTATTATTCTTATTTGGTTATTAATAGTTATAGGGACCTTTTTCATAGGAGGTCCTGATTTAGCTGCAGAAAACAAGACTATTTTAGTTTTAGCAGCTGACAAGTACGAGCAGCCAAATGGTGGATGTGATATGGCATTCATTGTTCGTTTAGAAAATGGACACTTAAAGAGCTATGATCCATTCTATCCTGGTGGAATGGTGCACCCAACACAACCTGCTCCTGGAAATCTGAAAGGAAATATGCGGTTCCACGATTGTCTATGGAATGGTGTTGAACAGGGTATGCAATATGCAAAAGAAATTGTAGAGTATCGTAATGGAACACATATAGATGCTGTTGTTCTCATATATGATGAGGGATTGGACAATATCATAGATTCAGTAAGGCCTCTTGAAGTTGATGGTGAGGTAACCACTCTCAGTGCTACTGACATTATCCGTGAAAACGACAATTATGCAGGATACAAAGGCAGGCAAAATATCCATACCGGTTCTATGAATAGGGCTGATGCGGTAATGGTATTGGTTAAGGCACTTTCCAATGCTGCAAAAGATCCAGATAAAAAGCAAACAATGGTGAAAGCAGCTATGGATGAGTATAACAAAGGAAATATTGTTATGACTCCAAAAGGTTCCTTTGCACGTTTACTCGCTACAAAAGGATTTGAAAGTATTGTATAAATTTTAATAATTTATACAATTATATTTTTTTAAATTTTTTTCATTTTTAACAATTGTTATATTACCTTTTTTTTAATTTTATATGTCTATTATTTAAAATAAAAATAAAAATTAAAATAAATAAAAATAAATAAAAATAGAAAAACTCTTTTTAAAAAAATAAGATTAAAAATATAAGATTTTTTTAAAATAAAATTTATAATAGTTCTTTTTTTAAAATAAAAATAAAAATTTAAGATTTTTTTTAAAATAAAAAATAGGAAAGTTCTTTTTTTAAAATAAAAATAAAAATTTAAGATTTTTTTTAAAATAAAAAATATGAAAGTTCTTTTTTAAAAATAAAATATGTTTTATTTTAAACTGTTTGCAGCCTCTTGACCTGCCAAGTAACCAGTTGCAAATGCTATCTGCAGGTTATATCCTCCAGTTGGTCCGGCCATTTCAAGTACCTCTCCTGCAAAGTAGAGCCCTTCTACAAATCTTGATTGAAGTGTTTTGGAATCAATCTCTTTTGACTTGACTCCACCAATGGTGACCTTAGCAAGATCCATTTCCAATGACTCTATTTCAATTGGATGTCTCTTAAGGTTTTCAGCTATCTTGTTCTTGTCCTTTTTTGTGATGTTAGCCATTGTCTTGCTTGGGCTGATATTGATCTTCATGAGGAAATAATCAATGAAATTAGATGGAAGGAAGCTTTTCAAGTAGTTCTTAATGGACATCTTACCGTTTTCTGGAGTATCTTTGGTGATTTGTTCCTTTATCTCTTCCTCAGTCAAGTCTGGAGTGAAATCAATATTTATTCTATCTGTAAACAATTCAAGCTCTTCAATTTCTTCATCACTTTTTTGGATTAATGCATCATCTAAAATTGTAAACTTGGATTTTTCAATCAACAGATTGCTTAGATCAATCACTGCAGGGCCTGTTAAGCCAAAATGACTGACCAATGCATCTCCCCTAACGGAAATCTTCTTCTTTTTGTCCTTGAATGAAAGTTCAACATCACTTAAAGTGAGTCCGCTTAGGCTTCTAAGGAGGAAGTCATCCACATTGAATGAAACAAGTCCAGGCTTGATGTCTGTAATGGTATGATTCATCCTTGAAGCTATTCTATATCCATCTCCAGTAGAGCCTGTAGATGGGTATGTGATGCCTCCTGTAGATACTATAATCTTTGATGCATTTAATGATATATTATCATTTTCTATTAAGAATACTGGTTCCATCCTTTCATTTAACTCATGCTCTATATCATTTGCAGCTATTGGACAATCGGTATGTATATCAACTTCAAGTTCTTCAAGATATTCTTCCAAAACATCTAAGATATCCTGAGCATCTTCACTGTCTGGGAAGATTCTCTTCTTGTCCTCAATGTGGAATTCAAGGTCTTTCTCTTCAAACATTTCAAGCAGTTTTTCTTGAGGCAAGGTGTATAATGCATGCTTAAGGAAGTTCCTGTTCTTGTTGTAATAGTTCAATTGGTCATGTATTGGAGTGCTGTTTGCAATGTTGCAGCGTCCTCCCCCTGTCATGAGAAGCTTTTTGCCTAAGCCATCATTCTTTTCCATTATGCATACGGTTTTCGGACCTAATTCCTGTGCCGCCTTGATTGCAGCCATCATCCCTGCTGGCCCTCCGCCTATGATTGCCACTTTATATTCCTGCATGTTATTACCTTGAATTAATTTGAGTTTTATAAAAAAGTGAAAATTTATTAAATGTTTTTTTATTTTTGGATTTAAAAAAAGAGAGAATAAATAAAGAATTAATCTTTATTCATCTTAATTAATTAGTTTTTTAATCAACTTATGGAGTTAATCTGTGTCTGTCTCTTGGGAAGAGTACAGTTTCCCTAATGTTTTCAACACCGGTCAATACCATAGCCAATCTGTCAGCACCTACACCCCAACCAGCGTGAGGAGCCATACCGTATTCGAATGCTTTCAAGTAGCTTCCGAATCCATCTGGGTTCAAGTCTCTTTCAACCATTTGCTTAACTAAAAGGTCGTATTGGTGAACCCTAGTGGAACCTGATGAGATTTCGAGGTTTTTGTACATCAAGTCGAAAGCATGGCTGATTTCTGGAGTGTCTTCGTAAGGCATTGCATAGAATGGCTTGATAGCTGATGGCCAATCGGTTAAGAAGTAGAAACCTTCTTGAGTGTCTCCTAAAGCTTTTTCAGCTTCTCTGGATAAGTCTTCTCCCCATTCCATATCGATTCCTTTGGAATTGATAATGTCTACTGCATCATCGTATTTCACTTCTGGGAATGGTCCTTCAGGAATAGCACTTAAATCATATTCTAAAATTTCCAATTCTTTAGCGCAGTTTTCCTTAGTTGATTTGAGAACTGCAGTGATCATTCCATCCAATACTTTCATCACATCAACATCATCTGCAAATGAGATTTCACAGTCAATGGAAACCGCTTCGTTCAAGTGTCTTAAGGTGTCGTGCTCTTCAGCTCTGAAGATTTGGCCGATTTCAAATACCTTGTCAAATCCAGCACCCATCATCATCTGCTTGTATAATTGTGGAGATTGACCGAGGAATGCTTCCTTTTCAAAGTAAGTGATTGGGAAAAGTTCAGTTCCTCCTTCAGTAGCGGATGCTACAAGCTTAGGAGTGTTGATTTCAATCATGCCTTGTTCATAGAAGTAGTCACGAACGGTTTTGAACATGTTAGCTTTTATCTTGAAGATAGAGCTTACGTTTGCTTTTCTTAAATCCAAGAATCTTGAGTTTAATCTTGTATCGATTTCAGCCTTTACCTTTTCGGTAGGGTCCATTGGCAATGGCTGTTTAGCAGGGTTAAGGATAATTACTTCAGCTGGAATGATTTCAACACCGTTTGGTGCTTTTCCTGCATCTTGCACAGTACCTTTAATAGCCACTACAGATTCTTTTCTGAGTGCTCTTAAATCATCTAAGATGCTTGCATCTACCTTTTTACTTGGTGCAGTGATTTGCACTAATCCATCTCTGTCTCTGATGATTACAAAGATGATTCCACCTAAATCTCTTATTTCATGTACCCAACCCATGATAAGGACTTCTTCCCCACTGATATCTGGGTTTATGTCTTTTGAATAATGAGTTCTTCTTAAGTCTCCTAATAAATAATCCACGTTAATCGCCTCGATTATATTTAAAATTAATTTTGTTAATTTTTAATTAATAATATTATATTAATAATCATTTGAATTAATAATGAACATTAAAAATTATTTTTATTAATTTAAACTTTAATTAATTTAATTAATCTGTTTATTTATAATAATTATATTATTTCTTTAATTTATTTAAACTTAGTTTTTTTAGCATTAATTTTTATCCAATCTCACTTTCACTGAATTTGCATGTGCATAGAATCCTTCATATTCAGCTATTGGAATCACTGTTTTGGAAAGTTCCTCGATTCCTTCCCTTGTTAGGGTCTGAACAGTAGGTTTCTTAAGGAATGCTTCAGTTGAAAGACCGGAATACATTTTAGCTCCGCCTCCTGTTGGCAAAACATGGTTTGTTCCGGAACCGTAGTCACCAGCAGCAACTGGAGAATACTTGCCTAAGAAAATGGAACCTGCATTTTTAATTCTGTCAAGAACAGATGCATCATCTTCAGTGCATATGATTAAATGTTCAGGAGCATATGTATTTGTAAAGTCAATAGCATCTTCCATATTTTCACATAGGATAATATGTCCGTGCTTTTCTAAAGACTCTTCGATTATTTCACGTCTTTCAGCATCTTTAGCAAATTCTTCAATCAAATCTTTTGAAGCATTAGCTATTTTCTCATCGTCAGTCACCAAGAAGCATGATGCTTCAGGGTCATGCTCTGCCTGAGATAGGAAGTCATGAGCAAGATACTCTGGAATTGCAGTGCTGTCACATAAGATCAACACTTCTGATGGCCCTGCAGGGAATTCGATATCCACATCACCGTAAACAAGTTTTTTTGCTCCGGTAACGAATACGTTTCCAGGGCCTACAATCTTTTCGACCTTTTCAATTGACTCAGTTCCATAAGCCATTGCAGCAATAGCTTGAGATCCACCGCATTTGTAGATTTCATCAGCTCCAGCCAAGTCTGCAGCAACAAGGATTGCATCCATTATCTTGCCGTCTGGCCCTGGAGGTGTGCAACAGATGATTCTTTCCACTCCAGCTATTTTTGCAGGAATTACTTCCATTAAAATAGATGAAGGGTAAGCAGCTCTTCCTCCTGGAATGTAACAGCCAACACTGTTGATTGGCCTGATGATTTGTCCAGCAGTGATTCCAGTGTTCACTTCCATAAACCATTCTTCTGGAATTTGAGCCTTATGGAATTTTTCAATGTTTGCAGATGCTCTTTTAAGCGCTTCAATAAGATTCTTATCCAAATTATCGTAAGCGTCTTTGATTTCATCTTTTGAAACCTGCAAATCATCCAATTCTGCCTTATCAAACTTTGCGGTGTATCTTTTTACAGCTTCATCCTTGTTTTCCTTAACATCTTTTAAGATGTCTGAAACTATATTCAAGACTTCACTGATATCTGCCTGTGACCTTTTGATTAAATCATTTGCAGTTTCCTTATCATATTTTAGAATTTCCATTCTACCACTCTTGCTAAATAAAAATAAACTAAAATTAATATAATTATAATTTCTTTTCATTTGTTTTGTTGTTTTATGCATCATATTTCATGAATTATTGATGCATAATTTATAACATAATTAAATATATTTTTTATATTTTATATACATTATTAATAATATTATTAAATTACATTATTTTTTCTATGATTTGGAGATTTGTGGATATGGGGTTTACAAAATTTTCCATTATCTTTTGTTAAATCTATAGATTTTTCACAAGATGTGGATTTTTCCAATAATTTCAACTGTTTAAAAAGCTTACTTATTTAATTTAGTTAAGTATTAGTTTGTCTATTTTTTACAATATTTTATAGGGAATAATCTAAATTTTATTGAATAATCGTGCTTTCAAATCCAATTCAACACAAAGATTTATATATTTTTGATACAAAGAATTAAATATAAAAATTTAAATAGTTAAACATAAATTTTAAATATAATCGTGTTTAAAATACTATTAACAAAATAAATTTGAGTATGTAATTTAGGTAGTTCATTATTGAGGTTTATATGGGGATTTTGTTGTCAGTCATTTAAATCCTAATGGTGATATGAATCTCTTGGTATTTAGATGAATCAGAGATTACGGCTTATTTTTACGTTTGTTATGTGTTTAATGATTCAAGTTAAATGATCATATTTGACTTTAGACAGATTATTTATTTTTACAATTTTAAAATATAGGAAAGGTATTATATGTATAAGGATGAAATGATTCAATTACATCAATTTTTAGTATATGTTTTAAAATATTTAGACACTGATAACTCTGCTCATGAGTTCTTTGACGATTACCTTGCGTTAAACATAAGTCCTCATCATATTCACAGGACAAAGGCAGAGCACAAACATGCGATTTTCGTTCTTTCTAACATTATTTCTGAAGTGATTTTAAACAAGGAAGAAGGATCTGTTCCTCCAAATGTTTCAAACGCTTTAAGAGATCTTGTAAGAAGATCCAAAAAAGAATTAAAGGCAGCTGAAGCTGCTCAATCCAAATAATTCTTTTCTTATTTTTTTATTTTTATAGTTTTAATTTTCTTTTTTTAACAGTTTAGACTTGCATTTTTTTATTGTTTTTTCTAGTTTCTACGATTTTAAACTATCTATCTTTTCTAAAAGCATTTTTTTATTGTTTTTTCTAGTTTCTACGATTTTAAACTATCTATCTTTTCTAAAAGCATTTTTTAAATTATTTTTCTATGAGTCGAAAAGATTTAAATATTTTATTACTAATATATATTTATAGTATAAATAATAATACAAAAAAATTAAATAAGATAATATTAAATAAGAAAATATTTATAAGGATATTTTTAGTATTTTTGTATTTAGATTGATAAACAAGAATTAAAACGAGAATTAAATCATTCATTAAAAAAATTATAATTAAATAAACTTTTGAAGGGTGATATCTTGAAAGTTATTATTGATGCTGCAAACGTTGCACATTTTCATAAAGAGGAAGGCTCAAAGGCTAAATTAAAAAACATCACCTTAGCTGTAAAGGCATTGGAAGAAGAAGGTCATGACTTTTTAATCATAGCGGACGCTTCCTTGCGTCATAATATAGATGATAAGGAGACTTTTGTCAGATTGGTTAATGATGGAATCATTGATGAGGTTCCTGTAGGAACCATTGCAGACCATTACATTCTTGACTTGGCTTATGAAGAGGATGCAAAGGTATTGTCCAATGACAAGTTCAGGGATTTCATGTCTGAATTCCCAGACATCAACAGCATAAGGATTCCATTTTCAATTCAGGACAATGAATTGGTAATGGGTAAGGCCAAAAAGCCTAAAAAGGTCAAGAATCTCTTGCAGAACATCTGTGATGAAACATTGAATGAGCTTGAAAGAAAACGTTGGGTTGTCTACAAAGGAAAGGAAACAACCAAATTCACTCCATTGAATGTTGCAAAGCAAGCTATTCTCTTGCTTGATGAGTCTGAACAAGATAACGTTTCCTCAAAAATAGAGGGAATATTCTCCAAATTGCCAATGTTTGACAAGGTTATGGAAATGGTGGATGATGTTGAAACATCAGTTCCCTATGTGATCTTTGTTCTTGTTCATCCAAAAGACTATAAGGCTGCAGTCAAGGATGCGGGTAACATTTCAGTAACTGTAGCAGATAGATTGAGACTGGTTCACAAGCCACTTATCGCAGTTAGAAATGACTTGTTCATCAAGCCAGGCTACTTCGGATTGAACATAGTCTTGACTGATGAGGTGGAAGACAATCCTCCATACAACATTGAAATTCAAACAAACACCTATGACGAAGTCTTCATTAAGAAGAATTCAAGAAACATTGCAAGTACAATTGCAGGCAGATTAGGTTCATGGAAGTTCCCATTCGTTTCAGTCAAGCCTAACATGATTCTTGAAAAACCAGGTGAATTTGAAATCTATTTGGAAAAGAATTCCAAGAAAAAGAAAGATAAGGATTAAATAACCTAATCTTTCAATTTATATTTTTTGCAAAATTCTATCTGATGGGTTATTGCAATTTGGTTATGATATTTACGATTCATGCTTAACAATTATTTAGTTATTTATAAAATGGATTTTAACGATTCATGCTTAACAATTATTTAGTTATTTATAAAATGGATTTTAACAATTCATTCTTAACAATTTATTGATATTTAAAAAACTAATAGGAGGTAAAATATGGCTGAACACAGTATTATAAGAAAGCTTGTTTCATTAGTTACAAAACATGAAATCATAAGCATAGGTACTAAATACTTCCCTACAACTCCACTGGAAACAGAATATGTGGACATGTTCAATTACACTCAAACCATGCTAATGGAGATTGACAAGGCACATATCACAACAGAAAGTATTTTTACCAACTTGGTTAGAGATGTTGGCCGTGAAAACATTCCAGAAAATCATAGCTTTTATGAATTACTTCCTGCTCAAGATAAGGTTGAGGAATATGCTCTTGTAAGCAATATAATTATGGGTAGTGACCGTTACATGTATGTGGAGCTTTCTGAACCTTCCTATATTATTAATCTTTTCACTGACATTATTTTAAGGGAAAATGGAGAAATTATCGAAAGAAGCGAAACTGAAATCGTTTCACGATTGATGTCCAAAAACGATGCAATCAGAGTGGCCATAAGATTGGTGGGCATTGGTTTGGATAATGGAATTAGAGTAAGGGCTGCTGCTGGTATGACTGGTGCTGCAGCTATTGAAAGATCCATTAAGTTCAATAAGGAAGTTGGAGATTCTCCAGGTGTTGCATTCACTAAATTAGGTGGCGAATATGCACTTGTATTGGACACTCCATTCAAATTGGCGGAATCCGAACCTCCAGAGTTCCAGCAATACCTCTTCATTGATATTGTGGACTCAACAAATTTCATTTCCAAGTATGGAAGAAACAAGCTTGTTGAATTGATGACAAGCGTTAAGGAGTTCATGGAAGATTGCGAAGGTCAAATAGAGGGATACCGTGAAGGTGGAGATGACTTGATTGCAAAATTCCCAAGTAAGGATGTAGCTATCCGTGCAGGTCTTGACTGTGCATGGTTCATATTGAACAACGGGGCTAAAGTCAAGATTGGAATCGGAAGAAGCAGAAGAGAAGCAGGTGAACGAGCAAACATTGCAGAGAGCATTCATGGTTTCGGCGCATTGTCTTTAGTGGTATTCGATTTGGCTAATGGTTTGTATGGATATTTCATTCCATCAGACTTTACAAGAACCCTATGCGAATTCCTAACCAATAAGAAAGGCAAGTTAATAACTGCATTCATTGTAATGTTTGTTGCATCATATTTGCTTGCTGTAATGGGAATGGGCATTTATGGACTTTTAATAGTTTTATTGCTCGTTGCTTATTATACATTTAGATAAATTAGATAAAAAATATTAATTAATTTTAATTCAATTATAGTCTTTAAGACTTAAAAGATGTAAATTTGTGGTGAAATTAAAAATGGCAATCGGCAGAAGATCTAGGAATTCTAGAAATCAGCAAAACAAGAATGTTTTAATAACTAGAAACCCCACTAATTCTAAAAACTCCAGAGCTTCCAGACAGTCTGGCAGAACTAAAAAACCTAATGGCTCATTAAGTTCCATTTGGTCTAAGAGTTCTGTTCAAAAAAAGCCTAGAAGCCCTAGACAAGTACTTCTAATGATAATTATCCTAATTGCCTTCATTTGCGGTTTGGCCTTAGGCATTTCAATGATTACAGGCATTGGAAGTGAACCAAGTTCTGGAGAAGTGCAATATATGAATGTAACTGACAATATAACTGCTTATGAAAACAGCAGTTATGACTTGCATGATGAAAACGGCACTCAAATATCCTATTATGATTTTCATGAGAACGTTACCGAAGGTCAGGAAATCACTGCATTCAATGCTTCGAATAGTGCTGACATCTATTGATTGGAGAAATCTTTCTCTATTTTTTCTAATTTTTCTTTAAGTTTTTTTTAATTCACAATTTATTTTTATTATAATTTAAAAGGAGATATCATGTCTAGGATTAAGGTTATTGAAGGAGGAATTTGTGCTGTCGAAGGTGTTAGGGCAGCAGGAAGCCGTGAAGGCAAATACGGTCTTACTGTCATTGAATCTTTAGATAGCGCAGCTTCAGCAGTTTTCACATCAAACAAGGTTGTGGCTGCACCTATCATTCACACTAAGGAAATGATCAAAGGAGGAAAAATATCATTGGTTGTTGCAAACAGTGGAAATGCAAACTGCTTCACAGGTCAAGATGGAATAGATGATTGTGACAAGACAATTGAATTCGCATCTGGAATTACCAATATTCCATCAAGTGAAATAGCCACTGCATCAACTGGCGTAATCGGCAGAAAGATGCCTATGGACATTATCTTGCCTTTGGTTGAAGAGTCAATTTCCAAATTGGAACACAGTGCAGAAAGCTCAACCGATGCTGCCAAGTCATTAATGACAACAGACACTTACCATAAGGAATTTGCAGTGGAAACTGAAATCGATGGTGAAAAGGTTACCATTGGAGGTATCACAAAAGGTGTGGGAATGATTGCACCTAATATGGGAACCATGCTATGTTTCTTGGCAACTGATGCTGTAATGTCCTCTGGAATGATTAATAAGGCATTGAAATCTGCTGTAAATAGAAGCTTCAACATGATTGTCGTTGACGGAGACCAAAGCACCAATGACACTGCAATCTTGATGGCTAATGGAAAGTCTGGTGTTGAAGTGGCTAAGGATGGCAAAATCAATGAGGACTTTCAGGAAGCTTTGGATTTCCTTTGCATAAGCTTAGCTAAGATGATGGCTCGTGACGGTGAAGGGGCAAGCAAATTCATTGAATGCAAGGTCAATGGCGCCAAGGATGAAAATGATGCAATATTGGCTTCCAAATCTGTAATCAGCTCTTCACTTGTAAAATCAGCTATTTTTGGTGGAGACCCTAACTGGGGAAGAATAGTGGCTGCTGTAGGATATTCAGGTTGTGAAATGAATCAGGACATGATTTCAGTTTCTGTTAATTCAGATGATGGAAAGGAAGCCATTTTAGTTGATAAAGGTAAAATCCTTGCATTTGATGGGACAGATGAGCTCAATTCTGCAGAACGCATCATGCAGGAAAAGACAGTAAACATAGTTGTTGATTTGTATCAAGGGGATGCAAGTGCAACCGCTTGGGGTTGCGACCTCACTTATGATTATGTAAAGATCAATGCGGAATATACAACTTAGGCATAATGAATGCTTTAATGAGATAATGCTATTTTGGGAAAGGTAGTTTTTCATGGAAAATTTCGAAAGGATATTGGTAGTGATTTCATTCATCACTTCTTTTTTCGGCGTATTTGTCTTGAATGGGATAATCATTGCAGTTCCAAGCATTGGAGCTGAGTTTGGTATGAACAATGTTGTTCAGAATTGGATTCCCACCTTGTTTGTTTTTGTTGTGACTATGGCCACACTTCCTTCAGGGCAGATATCAAGCAAATTCGGATCAAAGAAATCATATATTATAGGTAATATATTGCTTGTTTTAGGTTTTTTCATTTCATGCATAGCGTTTTCATCCGAAACCTTCTTGTTTTCAAGGATTGTTCAAGGTTTAGGTGTAGGATTATCAAATGTGGCTGAAATGACTATTTTGGTATTGGCAATCAGCAAGGAAAACCGTGGAAAAGCTTTAGGAATCATTGTTGCAGGGGTTTATTTAGGAACATCATTATCCCCAGTAATATGCGGATTTTTAGTTCAAAACCTTGGATGGAGATCAATTTTCTATTTTTCCATACCATTTATGGTAATTTGCATACTTCTAATGATGTTCAAAATTGAGGGAGAATGGAAAACAAGCAAGAACGATAGGATTGATATAATCGGAGCAATTTTATATGTCTGCGGAATATTCTTCTTCATTTATGGATTCACAGATTTGATAAGTTTCATTGGAAAAATATTTGTAGTCATAGGAACCATACTTCTTATCTTATTCGGAGTTTACGAGTTAAGGCAAATGACCCCTGTCTTTAAGGTCGGCTTATTGAAAAACAAGAGTTTCTCATTGTATAACATTGCAGGATTATGTGGCTTTTTCTCTGTGATGGCATTATCTACAATATTCAATTACTATTTCCAATATGTCAAGGGATGGGATCCTCAGCTTACAGGTTTGATATTGCTTGTCAGCCCTATCATCATGTCAATCACTGCACCTAATGCAGGAAGGCTTTCAGACAGGATTCATCCTCAAAAGATCGCATCTATTGGAATGGTTATAACTGCAGTTGCACTTTTGATATTGGTATTTTTGGATCCAAACACTCCTATTTACGTTATTGTAATTGCAATGGCCCTGCAGGCTTTGGGAATGGGATTGTTCTCCAGTCCAAACATGAATGCGATTGTAAGTGCGGTTCCTCAAGAGTATGCTCCCCATGCCTCTGCTGCACAGCTTACTATAAGGGCAATCGGTCAGACTATGAGTCTCGGTCTTATGACATTGGTATTCTCATGGATCATGGGCAATTTGATATTAGCCACCGAACATGCAGGAATGATCACTCAAGCTTCTGGAATAATTTGCGCTGTCTGTGCATTGGCATGCATAATTGCGGTGGTCTGTTCATTATATGGAATGAAGCTAGAGGGGGATTTCACTCTTAATGCTTAAAAAAGAAAGAATCTGTTAAATTTTAAGAGTTTATTAATAATAAATGATTTAGTTAAATTTTAAGAGTTTATTAATTAATAAATGATTTTGTTAAATTTTAGTAGATTATTAATTTTGATTTCAAGCTCATTAGAGAATGATTAAGGGAAAAAGTTTATATGTATTGAAAATAAACATTTTATTAGGTTTTATTATTAAAGCTATTTTTATAAAGATTTTAATCATATTTGCTTAAATATGGTGATTTCTATTTATTTTATTTCATAAATTAATCTTATGAATATTATCATCAAAAATTAAAGGAGGATTATTATGGCAAAAGTAAAAGGTACCAACAAAAGAACCAGACCTAAAAGATCTTACAAAAAGCCTGGTAGTAAAAAAGGTAGAGGAGTAAGACAAACTTGGAAAAAATAATTTTCCAACTTGCTTTTTCTAGCTTTTAATTTTTATAATCATAACAATTTTTATTAAAATATCAAATTTTATTTGCAAAGTTTATTTCTAAAAAAGGGAATCATTCCTTTTAATGTTTTTATAAGGTTTTAGGATTTTAGTGAAATAATTATTTTTGGTGTTTATATGGCTGATGAAGACAATGCACAAAGGAAAAAATCTAGAAAACCTTCTAAAAAATTACTCTATTTTTTAATCATTCTCATTGTCATATTAGCTGAGGGTTTCGTTCTTTGCTATGATTATGCAACAAATGAAGACAGTTTCCTAAAGGAGCTTTCAGAAGATTATCCTATTTTGGATAGCGTTTTGAAGTATATTCCAACTGACTTGTTCAGTTCATTCACAGAAGGTTCTGCAGACAAGCCAATTAAGGAAATAGGTAAGAACAGCATAGGAACCGTAACTGTAGAAGGGCCTTATGGGAATGCAAATTCATCTGTTAAGGTTGCATACATTTTAGGTCAGCACCCACGTGAATCAAATGCACATGATGCTATTTATGACAGTCTTATGAACAATTCAGACCACTTGAACTATTCATATTACGTTTATAGGATTAACGTAACTGCTGAAAGCGATGATTTTGAAGAAAGTAGAATGAACGGACAGTTGCTTGCACAGGATTATGTAGTCAGTGATGTGATTAAAAACAATTACAGCTTAGCCATTGACATCCACGCTTCAAATGGAGGGTATGTGCAGGATCCTTATATATTCGCGCCACGTTCAAATGACACTGTAGCTTATGATGCAGCGAATAATGTGACAAAGGCCTTAACTTATGTGATTTACTATGAGCCTGCAAGCTATTCAAGTCCACCTTACTCTACAATTCCTATAGATGATGGAGGAGTTCCAGCTATTGTATTTGAAATGCGTGGAAACCCAGACCATAGTTTGGAAACAGAAGCGAATCAGTTTATTCATGTTGTGGATAAATTGATTTTATAACTTTCTTATTTTTATTTTATTAATTTTTCAAACTTTTTGGCATTGTTTAATAGTAATAGTATACTTAATTTATTTGATTTTTTCATAACTTTTATATATAACTTATTTACTAAATATATATTATATGTAACGGGGTTTAATCTAGTGAAGGTTAAGCTTTTTTTTATGTTATTGGAATATAACAAATTTCTAATAAATTTTTATTATGATTTAAAGATGTGATTCATTTTATCTAAAAATCCTGATATTTGATTTTTTTAGATTAAGATGAGCATATTTTTTCTCTAAAAGTTACATATGATGAAATTTTTGGGGTGTTTTTCATCTAAATAAATTGTAACTTAATTTATTTTTATGGAAGATATTTCATAGTGAAAAAATTATGGTGAATTAAATATGGATAAGTTGAAAACTCGTGTTTTATTTGTCGCATTGATTATTTTAGCATTAGTGTCTGTAAGTACTGTTGCAGCTGCAGATGTTGATGATGTAGTCAGTGCAGAACAAGAGGATATTGATTTATCCGAAGAGACAGTCAGTGATGTTGAAAGCGCTCAAGTTGAAAGCGCTCAGGAAACAGATATTTTAACAGAGGATGAACCTGCTCAAAATCCTGATGGAAGCAGTTATATTACTGTTAAGTTTTCATATATTACTGAAGACGGTCCAGTGGAAGTGGTCAATCAATCATTATCAAAAAAGGTTGCTGCTAATAGAAATTTAACAATCTCTTATTCCAATCTTTTAAATAATAAACCTCCGGCTAATAGATTCCAATATAATGGTTTGAATTATAATTTCACTACATACTGGGAAAATAGTGTTACTGGTGAAATTTTTAAACAAGCTAGAGGCTGTGATCAGGTATTTTTAGCTACTGGATATAATTATACAGTTGTATTAACTGCTCAGTATGAAACTTATGATGATACTTTTGTAAATATTTCTTATATCGTTAAAGACAGTTCTGGTGATGATGTAAATATAACTGAAACCTATAATATACCATACCCTGGTTCTTTTTATGAAGTATTTGTATCTAAAAATAATTTTACCAATCTGAATAAAACATATAAGGGATACACTCTTGATGGTTATGAGTATTACTTAGATCATTGGGAAGATGGTGACGGTAATGTGGTAGATTCCACTAAAAGTTATAACCATGGATATACTGGAGAGAATTACACTGTAACTTATAAGGCAATCTATAAGGCTAAAGGAAATCCATCTAATATCGCTGTTAAAGTAGTTGGTTTAAAAGATGTAAATGGTAATGATGTCAATTCTGAATTAACTAACAAAATTGACCCTGGTGTTACATGGATTATTCGTTACGCTATGTTTGAAGATGATATAGACAGATATAAGACATATGATGCTAATGGGGTCCATTACACATTTAAACATCTTTTAGACCCTGAAGGTGTACCAATTACTGATCCAGAAAGTTATGAAAGAACTTTAAAACCTAATGGAACCGATTATGATGTAGTTTATACTGCAGTATATAATGAAGAGGTTATAGGTAATTTCACATTAATCTATAATGATGAATTTGGTCATGGTTCTGGTAGTTGGAACAGTACAAATAACTATGGTGTCGATTTTACACATACTTTCAAGGAACCTGCAGATTATCCTAATGGAGCTAAATTCTTATACTGGGAAATGGAGGATACTCTAGAAAAATTTAACCCAGATGATGAGTTTAGTGTGGTCTATGCTGACTTTGCAGGTAAAACTGTAGTGGTTTATGTAAATGCTGTTTATGACATTGAAACCAGTGTTGAGCTTGAAGAGATTACCGATTATGTTGAGGAAGTCATTGACATAACTGCTAACATTAAATCAGAAGTATTTATAGTAGATGATCCAAATGGTGGTACTGCTACTTTAACTATTGTTTATGGTGATGGCAACACTTATACTCAGACTGTTGATGTAGAAAATGGTAAAGCTGTATTTAAGGATGTTAAACTTGAAAATCCTGGTGATTTCACTTATAAAGTAGAATATTCAAGATACAGTTATAACAAACATGAAGAAGGTATCAATGATTATCTTCCTTCCAGTGCTGAATCAAAATTACATATTTTAGCATTAAATACTACCGTTTCTAATGCATCTGAGACTGGTAAACCTGGTGATAAAGTCACTGTTGAATTTACTGTTACCGATCAGAACAATAACCCTGTTCAAAATGGTACTTTGACTGTTACTGTTGATGGTACTACTTACACTGATGAAGTAAAAGATGGTAAAGTTACTTTTGATATTATTTTACCAAATCCTGGTAATTACACTTATGATGTGAATTATGAGGGTAATGACTATTACAACCCATCTGTTGGACAACTTAATTTAACTGTTCAGAAAGTAGATGTAATTGTTACTCTTCCTGAAGTAATTAATTACACAGGTGCTGTGGTTGATATTGTTGTTGAAGTGGTTGATGAGTTTGGTGAATTGGTAAATGAAGGGACTATTACTTTAACCATTGATTGGGGTACTAAGCTTTCCGATAAATTGATGGCTACTGCTCAAACTCTCACTGAAGAAGTTCATGACGCTAAAGCTACCTTTAGCGGAATCACTCTTGGTGAACCAGGAACATATCCTTCTAAAGCAGAATACAGTGGTACTGATTATTACAATGAAGCAGAAAATGAATCTGATGTAGTTGTAATGCCATTAGACACCACTACTGAAAGTCAGGATGTTTCAGGTCAACCAGGTGACAAAATGGACATTACCGCTGATATCGTTGATCAAAACGGTAACCCAGTTAAAAACGGTACTGCAGTATTGAAAGTAAATGGTAAAGAATACACTGCTGAAGTAAAAGACGGTAAAGCTAAATTCAAAGATGTGGAATTGCCTGATGAAAGTACTGAAGCTACTATTGATTATTTAGGAAATGAATATTATAATCCATCCAGTACTACTATTCAGATTACTGTAACCCAACCTGAGGAACCTGAGGAACCTGTAGATGAGCCTGAAGAAGAACCTTCTACTCCTGCAGCTGAAAAAACTGTTCCTGTAACTCCTGCAGCTGGTAACCCAATTGCTTTAGTAGTTGTTGCTTTATTAAGCTTAGTTTCAACTGTCTCTTTCGGACGTAAAAAATAGAAATTTTATTTAGAAGAATTTATTTCTTCTACTTTTTTATTTTTTTTAAATTATCTTTTTTTATTTTTTATTCTTTAATTCTTTTTTGTACTATTTTTAACTATTTTTAAAGATCATTTTTTTACTATTTTATGTTACTTTATTTTTTTATAGAAAATTTTGCTAATAAATTTCATTCAATTTAATTAAATAGACAATTAATTATTTGATAAGTATTATTAATCTTTATTAATTTAAAAGAAGGTTACTTTAATTAAATGGTATCTAATCATTATTTTTCATTTGATGTATTCTTCCATTACATATTCTAATTAATATTTTATAAAAAAAGAAAAAATAGTAATAAATAGAATAAATCAAAATTAGTTTATTCCATTTATTTTTAAAAATAGTAATTGATTAAATTAGATTCAGACTTCAGTTGCACTCACCACATCATAATAAAATGCATCAGGCTCCTCAGAAAGTTCTTTTGTGAAATTAAGCTTGAATTTGCCATATTTAGTGCTGTCTATTTTAGAGTCATAACTGCCTAAAGGATCATTTCCCTTATAGAAATTTACCTTGATGTCAATGTCTTTATAGTCCTTTCCATTAACGGACTTTATGATTTGACTGAATGAAAACTCATTCTTCTCGGAATTCCAGCTTGTTGTCGGTTCTATGGAATAATCAAACAAATCGGTAAATCTTGAACTTTCTGGAATGAAAGTGTTGGAAAGTGCAAAAAATGCTCCAATGGCAAGTACCGCAACGATTATTGCAATCATGATTACTGTAATTTTCTTATCCATGATTAATCTCCTTAATATTCTTTATTGTTTTTTTAATAAATTTACTTTTTGATTTTAGCGCTTGTCAATCTTTCATCAGATACATAATAATACTTGTAAATAGGCTCTTTGACTTTGTATTTTCCCCAAACGGCATGATATGCCTTAACATATTCCCATTGAGAAAATGATACATGGCCTCCAACAACTTTAGGCCTTAAAACCCAACCGTACTTTTGCCTCCAACCGTATTTCCAAACTATTCTATAACCAACCAGCTTCTTCTTCAAACCTTTTCCAGAAATTTTCAAGCATTGGTCTTTGTTTAAGATGGTGATTTGATTAGAAATCAAGCCATTTTTCAAGTCATTTTGACTATTGTTGGATAAAATTATGGATTTATTGGAAAAGTATGAATTGAACTCTTCAATAGTGAAATTAATGTTTCCTTCCGTTGAATCAGCTAAAAATATATGTGTGTCTGTAACTTTGCTGATTACAGTCCAATGCTCACATCCATTGACGTTTAAGTGAACTATGTTGTTTTCCTTAAGGCCTTTGGCATCGACTTCAACTCCATAAGCGCTGAAGCCATAGAATTTTGCAGCATCGATCAATGATTGCATGCTTGTTCCGTTCAAGCTGGTGTTTGTATGTTTGGACACTTCATTTAAGTTGAGATCAAGCCCATATCTGTTTAATGCAGTGGCAAGAGATGCAGGTCCGCAGCTGTAATTGTCATTTGCCATAACAACTCCTGTTGTGTCCTTCTGCTTTTCTTCAACTGTTTCATCTATAGATTCTCCTTCAGTCTTTGTCTTTTCTAATTCCTCAGATTCAAAATTGTCAATATTTGAATCATTCAATTGTTCTAAACTTAAATCCGTATTGATTGTATCATTAATTTCCATTGAATCGGTATCGCTTGCAGATATTTGACCGATTATTAAAAATAAGGATACAATGCATATGATTAAAATGCTTCTGTTTATTTTCAACATTGTTTTTCTCCTATTTTTTTTAACTTAGCTTTAGAAAATGGATTTAAAGTGAAATCAGTGATTTGAAAAGCAAATTGATTCAAATTAGAAAAATATTATTCAAATATGGTAAACTAATTATAAATCTTTTTATTTTGTAAACTATTTGTTATAAATAGTTTATTTCTAATATAAACTGATTTCCTTTTAATACTAAGTTAATTTTTAATTTAAAATAGGATATATTTAAATTTAAGCATTATTCAAGTTTATTTTTTAATTTTAATTATAATATGGTCTTTAAATTGAAATTTACGAAGTCATATCAATTTTATAATGATTTAATAATTTATGAAATGATTATAATTCGGTTATTCTAATCTTCTTATTCAATTGAAATTTTTATATAGTATTATAAACAAACTTAACAATTGATATTTAATTAAGAATTTATTTTTAGAAAAATTTTAAAATAAATTAAGATAATTCTTAAAAGCTTTTAAAAAAACTTATGTTTATTGATTTATTTATGTGATTGAAATGGAAAGAGTAAATATTTTGGTAGAGGCGCTACCTTACATTAAACAGTTTTACAATAAAAAGGTCATGATTAAGTACGGAGGCCATGCCATGGTGGATGATGAGGCAATGGCTTCTACAGCACGAGATACTGTATTATTGAAATATGTTGGAATGAAACCTATAGTCGTTCATGGAGGAGGTCCTGAAATTACCAGATCCATGAAGAAATTAGGAAAGGAACCTAAATTCATCAAGGGATTAAGGGTAACTGATGAGGAAACCATGAGCATTGTGAAAATGGTTCTTGTAGGTAACATCAACACAGATATCGTATCCCAAATCTGCTTGCATGACGGTAAAGGCGCTGGATTGTCTGGTAAGGACAATAAGCTTATTGAAGCATGCAAAAAGATTCATAAGATAAAGGATGAGGAAACCGGTGAAATCGAGGAGATTGATTTAGGTTTGGTTGGTGAAATCAAAAGAATCAATCCTGAAATACTTGAAATGTACACTGAAAATGACTTCATTCCTGTTGTTTCCCCTATTGGAATCGCTGAAGACGGAACTACATTGAACCTTAATGCAGACACTGTAGCTGGTGCAATAGCTGGTGAAATGGATGCAGAAAAGCTAATCATTTTAACTGACGTTCCAGGTGTCTTAAGAGACCCAAGCGATCCTTCAACCTTAATTCAAAGAATTCATGTGGATGAGATTCCTGCTCTTGTAGAAGAGGGAATAATATCTGGAGGAATGATTCCTAAGATTGAAACCTGTGTTGAGGCCTTAAACAATGGAGTCAAATCAGCACACATATTGGATGGAAGAATCAAACATACTTTGCTTCTTGAAATCTTTACAAAAGAGGGTATCGGAACTATGATTTACAAGTAAATAATTCTATTCGCTTGTTTCTTAACTTTTTTACTTTTTTTATTTTTTTCTTATTTTTATTATTTTATTTTTAAATTGAATTTCATCTTTAAAGGCGGGTGATTTTGATGGAAACTAAGAAAGTTTTAATAATATGTTTAACTGTAATAGTCGTTTTAGGCATTTTTCTTGGAGCATTTTACATTATGAACTCCAATAATTCAAAAGCCATGTCTGATAATAGCGATTTGAACTTGTCTGATGTAAGCGAGGACAACAGCTCCCAGATAAAAAAGGCATATATGGATTCTGATTCCAAACCAGCTAAGCATTATGACGATTGGCAAAAGGATTATGAAACCGGTTTGTATGATGAGTATGGAGACCCTATTTACCGTTCAGTATTTTCCACATCTGGAGGTCAGTATGATCCTGGAATATATGAAGCTTACTGGTCTTCAAATGGTCCTATCAATGAAACAAGGATAGGTTAATCCTTAAAATTCTTTTTTTATTTTTTATTACTTCTTTTATCTTCTTTTTTTATCTTCTTTTTCAATTTTTTTAGTAATTTTTGTTCATTTTTTTAGCATATTTTTTCAATTTTTTTCTATTTATTATTTATATAATAAAAAATATAGTATTAATATAATAAATTATTGGAGAATAAAAATGCATAAAACTCATTATAAACTTCTTGTTTGTTTGATGATTTTCCTTTCTTTAATCGTTATTCCAACATCATTTGCAGCAGATGCTGATGCATATTCAATGGATGAGAGTATTTTCTCAGACAATTCCTTGAATCTTGCAGAATCTGTAGAAGATAAAGAGGATTCATTGGATTCTATAGATGATGATATCTCACTAGATTCTGCGAATGATGAAGAGGATATTCTTGATAGCAGCGTATCAGATAATGACATTCTTTCTGCGGATTATTATTTTAATAGTTTAAATGCCTCTGATAGATTAATAATAAAAAATGATTCTGTGATTCATTTAGCAAATGGAGTTTATAATGTTAATTTGTCTCAGAGTTTCAATAATGTTAAGATTATTGGGCAAGATGCTAGCCAGACAATCCTTAAGAATTTGACGAGGGATGCTTTTAAGGTATATGGAACTTTTACTCTTATAAATGTCACTTTAGATGGTGCTGAAATTTATAATTACGGCAAATTAAACGCTTCAAATGTAATTTTCACTAATGGAGATGGACAAGTAGGTCTAGGTAGGGATCAATGTGGTGGATCTATTTATTCCAAAGGAAATTCCTATTCAGTTTATTTGAATAATTGCAGTTTCTATAAGAATTCCGCAAGATATGGTGGAGCAATCTATTCTAGTTCCAGCACAATAAAAATAACAAATTGCAGATTCTTTAATAATTCTGCAAGTATTGGTGGAGCCATTTATGCAATTGGAAACAATCTGGAAATCACCAATTGTGAATTTATTGATAATAATGCAAGTATTGGTGGTGCTTTAACATTATTGAATTCCGGTTCTAAAATAATCAATTTGACTGGAATCAACAACACTGCAAGCAATGATGGTGGTGTGATTTATCAGATGTATGGAAATCTAAATGTTTCCAAATCCACTTTCTTATCTAATCATGCTAAAAACGGAGCAGGTATTTCTGTAGCTGGCACTAAAACCCTTTCAATAACTAACAATACATTTATCAACAATTCTGCAATTGGATATGCTGGAGCAGTATATTATATCTTCAACAATAAAAGCAGTTTAGACAATTTCTATGAAAACAACACTGCTTCAGATTCTGATTATAATAATCTCTATAACACTTCCAATTTTGATTTCGTCATCCAAGACAATAACTATACAATGTATGCTTATAATTTAAGCAATGGAAGTTTGCCAAGCAGTTACAGTTCCCTATCCAATGGTTATGTAACTTCTATAAAGAAACAAGAGGGAGGGGGTAATTGTTGGGCCTTTGCTACAATTTCCACTTTGGAATCCTGTATCCTAAAAGCATCTGGCATTCCTGCAGATCAGCTTGACTTGTCAGAAGAAAACATGAAAAACATTGCTGAGCTTTATTCGGTTTACGGCTGGGATGCGGAAACCAATGAGGGGGGATATCCTGATATGGCTTTAGGATACCTTTTAAGTTGGTTAGGCCCAGTTTATGATTCTGATGACAAGTATAATTATGCAAGTGTTTTATCTCCAGTCTTATCTAGCGTAATGCATGTTCAGAATGTATTATACCTAAAAAGAGATAGCTATACTGATAATGATATGATTAAACGAGCTATTATGGATTATGGGGCTGTTTTCACTCCAGTTTATACAAAATCCATCTCAATGCCATATGATAGCACTATTGGGTATTATATTTATAATAATGTTACATTCCGTAACCATGCGGTTTCAATAGTTGGATGGAATGATACTATAGAAATACCTGGTGCCCCTGGAAAAGGTGCTTGGATTATTAAAAACAGTTGGGGAACTAGCAACGGTAACAATGGTTACTACTATCTTTCATATTATGATAAATCATCTATAGAATTAGGAAAATGGGGGGATGCCTTTACATTCATTCTAAATGATACAATCAAGTTTGATAAGAACTATCAATATGACATTGCTAAAACAGATTTCTTCTACAATACCACAAATACAATATGGTACAAGAATATCTTCACTGCAACTGATGAGGAGTATTTGACTGCAGTTTCAACTTACTTTGAAAAGGAAACCAATTATACATTATCCATTTATGTGAACAATACATTGAAATTGGTTCAATCTGCATTCAGTAATCCAGGATATTGGACTATAGATTTGAGAGAACCTATCCAACTTAATGTTGGGGACATATTTGAAGTTGTCTTTAAGATAATGGTTAAAGGAGATGTAGGAGTTCCTATTTCAGAATCACAAAGCTTAAACAATCAGTTTTATAGGAAAAACATTTCATTCATCAGCTATAACGGTAAAACCTGGACAGATTTATATGAATTGGAATGGAATGATTATCCTGATCACTTTTACAAGTCTCAAGTGGCTTGCATAAAGGCATTTACAATATTGAATAATATATCTGCTACAAGTACATGGAGTATGGATTTCCTCACTGTTGATGGAAAAAGCTTCAATCCTGTAAATTTCACAGTTAATGTTACAAATCAATATGGAAGGCCTGTAAATTGTGGTAAAGTTAAATTTATTTTCACTAATGAAGGCTCACCGGATGATGTTGTTTATGTGGATGTTCACAGTGGTGTTGCAAAACTTAGTTACATATTTAAGAGAGGATTCCATAACATATCTGCAGAATTCGTATCCTGTGCTTATAAACCTCTTCTTCCACATACTTCATCTGTAAATATTACCAAATATGACCTTGCAATGGATACAAACATTTCATATTATTTCGATAGTGCATTTGTAAACATAAGCCTTAATGACACAGTTAACGAAACCATTTTCTTCTTATTCGGATATAGGAACTTTACAACCAAAACAATCAATGGAAATGCTTCAATCAACTTAACAGACTTGAAAGTGGGCCTTAATAATCTTATAATAGAGCTTTATCCTGCAATATATGATTGCAATAATGACTCATACACTTTCAACGTTGACACATATGATACACAAATCATTCTAAGCAATCTTGAAACAATATACGGCAATGCCTATAAGTATAAGATCAAGCTCATTGATGAGAACGGAAATCCTCTTGCTGGAAGAAAGATTGAATATGTCTTGGATAAGACTTATACCGGCACAACAGATAAGAACGGTGAGATAACATTAACCAATATAAAGGCGGGCAATTATAAGATGGTTGTGACCTTTAAGGGAGAAAAGCTCTATATGAAATCCTCCAATTCCGCTAAAGTCAATATCAAGACAACTGTTGTGCTTCCAAAGTATTCCAATTTCACTTATAACTCCAAATACAGTGTGAAATTCCGGGATAAAAAGCCAAATCCTTTAAAGAACACATACGTGACAATCGTATTTGGAGGAAAAACTTATAAGCTAAAGACAGATGCTAATGGAATAGTCAAGATCACTAATCATCTAAAGCCAGGAAGCTATACTATAAAGGTCAAGAATCCAAAGACTTCTGAAGTTAAGACCCATAAGATTAAGGTATTGGCCAGAATTGATAAAAACAAGAACATGACCATGTATTATGGTGCAGGCAAATACTATAAGGTTAGAGTCTTGGACAATTATGGAAGAATTGCCAAAAAGGTTACAGTTAAATTCACACTAAATGGCAAAACATATTATAAAAAGACTAACAGCAAAGGAATTGCAAGCCTTAAGATTAGCTTGAAGCCTAAAACCTATACTGTTTCAGCAACTTATAAAGGATTTACAGTCAAGAATAAAATAAAGGTCATTCCTCTCATTACAAAAGACATTTCAAGTAAGAAAGCCAAAACAATTAAATTCACAGCCAAATTGGTCAATTCCAAAGGCAAAATCCTAAGGAATAAAATCATTACATTTAAATTAGGGGCTGTCAAATATAAAAGAAAGACCAATTCTAAAGGAATAGCCACTGTAAACCTTAAAAACTTGAAAAAAGGAAAATATTACATTTATTCAACTTATGGAAAATTGACGGTTAAAAATATAATTAAAATTATATAGATAGAAAATTTAATATTATAATAGGGTGAAAAATTGTTAAAGAAAAAATATAATTCAATCATTATATTATCAATAATCCTGTCATTATTGCTCATCATTCCTGCCAGTTTTGCTGCAGATGATAATGTGGCTTCAATAGATGATAATCTCATGATTGATGATTCAATTGATGATGTTTTGATTAGTGATAGTGCAGATAGTGATCTATTTGCTGGTGAAGGCGAGGATGATCCTGAGGAAGAGCCAAAAATGGACATATACTTTGACTCCACTGCTTGGGATGATAATGGAAACGGCTCCATTGATAATCCATATAAGACATTCTCAGATGATAGGATAATGGATAATTCCATTTTGCACTTTGCTAGCGGTATTTACAATTACACTCCTTATTCAACTAATTTGTTTAATGTTTCTATTTATGGGCAGAATTCATCCAATACATTCATCAACGGAATTGATGATTATCATAGGTTTGATTACTATGAGACATTTAATATTGAAAACATTAGTTTTGTCAATATCCAGTTTGTGGGTATGGGAAGCCTTTTAAATGCTTCAAATGTTAATTTCTACAACAGCACTGCCTTAGAGCTAGATAACTCTGGAACCTCATGTGGTGGAGCAATCTATTGCTTTGGAAACGATAATTCCGTTATTTTAAACAATTGCAGCTTCTATAATAATTATGCTCTTTATGGTGGAGCCATATTCTCCAATGGAGGCAATGTAAGCATAAGCAATTGTAATTTTATAAATAATACTGGAAAATATTATGGTGGGGCTATTTATCAGCTTTACGGTAATTTAAGTCTCACTTCATCTGCTTTTGATAAGAACAATGCAAATGATGGTGGAGCAGTATTCATATTCAGCAAAAATGGATTCTTGATTGAAAGCAATAACTTCACCAATAACATTGCAAATAGTTCCGCAGGTGCTGTTTACACTTTCTATAATCAAAACTATACAATTTCCAATAATCTTTATGAAAACAACTCTGCAGTTAACTATAACGATTTATATGAAAAATCAGATTTAATAGTCCTTTCAGACAATTACACTTTCTTTAGACTTAATTTAACTGATGAAATTGATGAAATTCCATCTTATTACAATCTTTCAGAGTACGGAATGGTAACTACAGTTAAAAATCAAAGAGATGGAGGTAATTGCTGGGCTTTTGCAACAATTGCAAGTCTTGAATCAGCTATTATTAAAGCTATTTACAATATGAACAGTTCAGGGTTGCTAAATGATTATGATGAATATGCAGATATTTTGGCATTATTGAATGATCCTGAAAATCTAACTTCTTTAATAGACATTTCAGAAGAGAATATGAAAAACCTTGCTGCTTTATATTCCCCTTATGGTTGGGATTGGACAACCAATGATGGTGGAAATGATAGGTTAGCTATTGGCTATCTTGCAAGTTGGTTAGGTCCGGTATATGATGTGGATGATAGATATACTGGAAGTAGTGTCTTATCCCCTGTCTTAAGCAGCATAATGCATGTTCAGAATGTATTCTATTTGAATAGGAATAATTATACTGATAATGACATGATTAAAAAAGCAATTATGGATTATGGTGCTGCCTATGCTTCATTGAAGATGCGTTCAAATTCCGATGCAAGCATTGGCACATATGTTTATAATGATGCAGATGCTTCATGCAATCACGCTGTAGCTATTGTGGGATGGGATGATTATATAAACATCCCTAATGCCCCTGGAAAAGGCGCTTGGATAGCTAAAAACAGTTGGGGAAATAATAGTGGAAATAAAGGTTATTTCTACTTATCATATTATGATGTAAGCTCTTTTAAGCCTGGGTCATATGGCGGTGCATTTGTATTTGTTTTAAATACCACTATCAAATACGATAAGAACTATCAATATGACTTGGCTCTAACTGATTACTTCCTCAATGAGACTGATACTGTTTGGTATAAGAATGTATTCAATGCCACTCAAAATGAATATTTGGCTGCAGTGTCAACTTACTTCCAAAAAGAGACTGATTGGGAATTATCAGTTTATGTAAATGATGTTTTGAAATCCACTAAATCAGGATTTTCCACTCCAGGATACTGGACAATTGACCTTTTCGAGCATGTTCCACTCAATGTGGGAGACATATTTGAAGTTGTCTTTAAGATAAATGTAACTGGAGATGCAGGATTCCCTATTTCTGAAAAGGTAAGTCTTAACAATGTATTCTATAAGGAAGCAATCTCATTCGTCAGCTATGATGGTGAAAATTGGGAAGACCTTTATGAATTGGAATGGAAAGGCTATAGCGGCCATAGTTACAATTCACAGGTGGCTTGCATAAAAGCGTTTACTGTATTTGATGTAATTAGCACAATAACTTCCTTAAATGTAGTTTATGAGGGTGTAAATCCATTTAACGTTTCAGACCATGAAGGTTTCAATCCTGTAAACATTATTGCTTATGTTACAAATCAATATGGAAATCCTGTCAACTGTGGAAAAGTGATATTCAATATATCTGGCGAGATTGTATCAGTAAATGTTTCAAATGGTGTGGCAAAATTAAGTTATGTCTTTAAAAAAGGTTTTAATGCAATATTTGCAGAGTTTATAGCTTGCGGTTATGCTTCTTCATCTAATAATTCAAGTGTAAATATTAAAAAGATAGATGTTAATATGACTGCAGACATTGTAGTTGATTTAAACGCTGTTTTAGTGAATATTAACCTTACAAAACCAATCAATGAAACAATTATTTTAATTTTAGATAATGTAAACTACACAACAAAATCCATTGATGGTAAGGCATCCATTAATTTGAGTGATTATCATATTGGTTTAAACAATATTAGAATTATTCTTTATGATGCAGTTTATGAGTCTAATGAGGTACTTGATAACTTCACAATTGAGCCTATAGCCACAAATATCTCTCTTGCAGACTTAGAAACCATTTATAATAGCGGTTGTGAGTATAAAGTTAGGTTAACTGATGAGGAAGGAAATCCTCTTGGTGGGAGAGAACTTGAATATACCTTAAACAATGTTACTGATATTCTTATAACTGATGAGAATGGTGAAGTTTCATTGAATGTCAGTTTAGAAACTGGAGTTTATACTTTTGAAATAAAATTCAAGGGAAAAAATGCATATGTAAACTCATCTAATTCTGCTTTGATTACTGTAAATACAAGCATATGGCCTTTAGAAGAGAATTATTTATATGGATCTTCTTATAGTGTGAAATTGTTGAATAAATCATCTGATTCTTTGGCAAATCAAGAAGTAATCATTGTTATTGCAGGTGAAGCATATAATGTATTGACTGATGGTAATGGAATTGCTGATGTGGGTCTTGTTTTAGTTCCTGGAACTTATGATGTTACAATTGTAAACCCTGTTACTTTAGAGGAGAAAAATCAGACAATTAATGTTTTAGCCATTAACACTACAACTACTTTGGATATTGTTTATGATCGCACTAATCCTGTGAATATTACTGCTCATGTTTTGGATCAATTTGGAAATCCTGTTGATTGTGGTGAAGTGGTATTTAACTTGTCTGGGGAAATTGTTCCTATTGATGTATCTGATGGAGTTGCAAAAGTCACTTATAATTTCACAAGTGGATTAAATGAAATATTCGCTCAATTTAATGCAATTGGTTACAGTTCTTCATCATTTAATCAATCAATAAATGTAGAAAAAATACCTGTGACATTAACTGCAAATATCACCGTTAATTTGGATACAGTTTTGGTGAATATTGAGCTTAATGAATCACTTAATAAGACAATATTGATTATTTTGGATGATATGAATAAATCTATAGAATCTGTTGACGGTAAGGCATCCATTAACTTCACTGACTTGAAACTTGGATTAAATCACATAAGGATTCTTCTTGATGATTCAGTTTACCAATCAAATGAATTTGTTGACAGTTTTACAATTGAGCCTAAAGGCACAAATATCATTTGTTCAGATTTAGATACTGTTTATAATAGCGGTTATGAGTATAGGGTTAGATTGACTGATGAGGATGGAAATCCTATCTGTGGAAGAGAGCTTGTCTATACTTTAAACAATATCAGTGATACTCTTGTCACTGATGAAAATGGTGAGGCTTTATTGAATATCAGTTTACCGGCAGGTACATATGCTTTTGAAATAAGATATGCTGGAGAGAAAGTTTATAAAAACTCATCAAATTCAGCGGTTATCAATGTAAAATCAAGCATTAATCTTCCTTCCAGCAATTACACTTACGGATCAAAATATATCGTAAGCCTCTTGGATAAGGATTCCAATCCTTTGGCTAATCAGACTGTAACAATTGTCTTTGCAGGCAAAACTTACAATTTAAATACAGATAGCAATGGAAGAATCATCATAAACAACACACTTAAACCTGGAACTTACAAGGTTTCAATTAAGAATCCTGTCACATTAGAGGAGAAAAACCAAACTATCAAAGTTCTCAAGAGAATTACTGAAAATAAGAATTTGCTAATGTATTATGGAGCAGGTTCCAGCTATAAGGTTAGGGTTTATGATGACTATGGAAGAATTGCAAAGAATGTTACAGTAAAGTTCACAATAAACGGAAAAACCTACAGCAGAAAAACAGACAATAAGGGATATGCTTACTTGAAAATAAGTCTAAAACCTAAAAAATACGCTATTTCCGCTAGTTATAAAGGATTTGTTGTAAAGAATAATGTTACTGTAAAATCCACTGTCATTACAAAGAACATTACCAAAAAGAAAGCGAAAACTATCAAGTTTACTGCTAAACTAGTTAATTCAAAAGGAAAGATCTTGAAATACAAATACATTAAATTCAAGTTCAAGTCCAAAATATACAAAAGAAAAACCAATTCTAAAGGAATAGCTACATTAAGCCTTAAAAAATTGAAAAGAGGCAAATATGTGATTTATTCAACATATGGAAAATTAACTATTAAGAACACTATTAGAATAAAATAGTTAAAAATAGTTTTTTTCATATTACTTATTTTTTTTATATAGCTGATATTAGGATTGAAATTAAAAAAATAGAAAATATTATGAACTTTTTTTAAAAATAGTTAAAATTAGGATTGAAATTAAAAAATAAAAATAGTAGTAGAGGATAAAAATCCAACTACTTTAAAAAACTTAACACTCAAATCCGCCGTCACATCTGATGATTTGACCGTCTACGAATTCAGATTCGTCAGAAGCAAGGAATAATGCCAATGCAGCAATATCTTCTCCTTGACCTACTCTTTTCATAGGTGCTCCGTCAACCATCATTTGCAATGCTTCCACTCCACCGATACTATCTACCATAGCTGTGTGGATAGCACCAGGAGCAATACCGTTACATCTTATTTCAGGACCAAGTTCAAATGCCATGGATTTGGTAAGACCAGCAATAGCGTGTTTAGAGGAGATGTAACCCACAAATCCGAAGTGTGCAGCATAGGATGCTACTGAACAAGTGTTGATTACAACACCTTTTCCTTTTTCTTTCATTACAGGAGCTACTAATTGGGTTAAGTATAATGGAGCGTATACATCAACTGCAAATACTTTGTCCCATTCTTCTTTGGTAATTTCTAAAAGAGGGGTTACGCTTAAAAGACCTGCATTGTTGAATAAGATGTCGACAGTACCATATTTTTCCATGGTTGCATCAAAGATCTTTTTGATGTCGTCAACATTAGCCATATCAGCAATAACTGCAAATGCTTCTCCACCAGCTGCTACAATGTCATCTACTACAGCTTGTGCTCTTTCTTCGTTTCTTCCAGTTACAACAACTTTTGCACCTTCTTCAGCATATAATTTAGCTGTAGAACGGCCCATACCGGAGGTTGATCCAGTTACGATTGCTACTTTTCCATCTAGTTTGCCCATTTTTTTCACCTTCTTTAATCATAAAAATTATGATGTTGTGATTAATATTATATTGGATTAGATATTTAAATATTTTTAAATATTTCTGAATTTTGTTTAGGTTTATTAATATTTATATAATATTTAACTAAGTAAAATTAATTTTTTTAATATTTTGTTCAATTTATTATTTTTTTATTATCTAATCATTTAGAAAAAATATGAAATATTTTACAAAATAGGAATATTGAAAAAACAATCTTTGAATAGAAAGCGAAAATCGTAATTTTTTAGATTAAAAAAAGAAGTATTAATTTTCAGATTAAAAAAGAAGTATTAATTTTCAGATTAAAAAAGAAGTATTAATTTTCAGATTAAAAAAGAAGTTATGAATTTTAGATTAAAAAAAAAAGAAAATAATGGATTTTTCGATTAAAAGGGAATTAACCAATATTAAGATTAAAAAAAGAGAATAATGGATTTTTGGATAAAAAAGAATTAACCAATATTTAAGATTAAAAAAAAGAAAAATATGAGAAATTATTCTTCCGGCTTAGTTGAATACATTTCCCTTAATTCTCTTCTAAGGAGTTTCCAGCCGTTTACCCTTGGAAGCTCATCCATAGTAAATATCTTTCTAGGGACTTTGTATCTTGCAAGATATTCCTTAGAGTATTGCACCAATCCATCTGGATCCTCTTCTTCTTTCCATACAACTGCAGCTACAGGAAGCTCCCCCCTGTGGATATCGTCAATGCTGAAAATTGCAATCTCATCCACTTTCGGATATTTGATCAATGTTTCCTCAACTTCAGTAGGATATATTTTCCATCCGCTCATTACAATCATGTCCTTCTTTCTGTCTGTAATGAACAAACGCTCATCCTCATCGATGTAACCTATATCTCCAGTTAGGAACCAACCATCCTCAAGGAATGATTCCTTTGTTTCCTTTTCCATTCCCCAATATCCTTTAGCTATTGCTGGGCCTCTAAGGGCAATTTCTCCATGTTCATAGTGTCCTAAGGATATGCTTGGGTCATTTTCATCAACAATCTTAAGTTCAGAGAAGCATACAGGGTGCCCTACACTTTCATATCTGTCTGCTGTAGCATAGTCTTCAGGCCTTATTACAGTTCCTGTACCTATTACTATGGTTTCAGAAAGGCCGTATGCATTTATGATTGGAATATTGTATTGTGCCATGAACTTTTTCCATATCTTTCTATGGAGTGGACCTCCGCCGCTTATGATTTCCCTTACTGTTGAGAGGTTTTCCCTTTTTTCCTCTTCAAGGTTTGTCAATGTGTGGATTACAGGAGGCATTCCAGATAGTACGCTTACCTCTTCATCTTTACATAGTTCAAGGTATTCATTTATTTCAAAGAAGTCCATAGTGATGGTCAATGCTCCAGATCTAAGTGCTGCGATTGCCCATAATATTCCTACATGAGCCATTGGATAAATGCATAGGAATGTGTCGTTTTCCTTATAGGTCAATACGTCACAGGCATTGTGAATAGCTGTAAACCAGTTTCCATGGGTTAGCATTGATCCCTTAGGCTTTCCGGTTGTTCCTGATGTGTACTGCAATTGACATAAGTCATCCCATTCGGTTTCACAAGCAGGTAAAATATCACTTCCCTTAAAGCTTTCACAGTCTTCTATGATATAAGATGCTACATTCAGGTCCTTTACGGTTTCTTTTGCATCAGCATCAGTGATTATCAATTTTGCATCAGAGTCATTTATCATATAGTTCAATTCTGATGATGTAAGTATTCTATTGGTTGGAATGGCTATTGCTCCTATTCTCCATATTGCAAGGAGTGAAAATAGGTATTCCGGTGAGTTATTCAAATAGATCAGGACTCTATCTCCCTTTTCAATGTCCTTATCCTTTAAGCTTTGGCCTATTCCAGATACGATTTCCAACACTTCAGTTGAATTGTATCTCAGGTCTCTGCTTGGACAGTAATAGACATCCTTATCCAATCTGCGTGCATTAGCATCAATAAATGTAGTAATGTTCAACATATTTTTCATTTCCTTCATAACTTTTATCGTAATCATCAAATTATCTTAAGTTCTCTATTTCATTCATAACTTTTATCGTAATCATCAAATTATCTTAAGTTCTCTATTTCCTTAATAACTTCATTTGCAAGATCCATTGTCTTGTCTGTTCCGCCTAAATCAGGTGTTTTCACTTTTCCTTTTTCCAAGACTTTTTCACAAGCTGTTTTGACTTTTTCTGCCCAATAATCCTCATTTAAGTATTCAAGCATCATTGAAACAGATAGTATCATGGCTATTGGATTTGAAATGTTTCTTCCTGCAATATCCGGTGCAGACCCATGAACAGGTTCGAACAATCCATGCTTGTCTCCAATGCTTCCAGAAGGAGCAAGTCCCAATCCTCCAACAAGGCCTGCTGATGCATCTGATAAGATGTCTCCAAATAGATTGCTTGTAACGATTACATCAAATTCCTGTGGCTTTGTCAGAAGATACATTGCTGTTGCATCCACATAATAGTCATTGGTCCGGATGTTTGGGTAGTCCTTAGCCACTTTAAAGAAGGACTCCTTAAAGACACCATCGGTCTTTTTCAATACATTTGCCTTATGGACACAGGTTACAGACTCCTTTTTGAGTTTTATTGCTTGCTCAAATGCAAGTCTTGATATCCTTTCACTTGCCTTTTTGGTGATTACTCTTTGAGCTATTGCTTTCTCCTTTTCGTCATCGATTGTTTCATTTCCAGAGTATAAGCCTTCAGTGTTTTCCCTAACTATGAGAAAATCCAAGTCATCGAAAAGGCAGTTAATTCCCTTGAATGATTTGATAGGCCTTAGATTTGCATAAGTGTCAAGCTCTTGCCTAAGTGTGATTATTGGACTTTTTTGACCAGGTGTTGAAGTGATTGCACCAAAAAGGGTTGCTTTTGCATTTCTGGCTATCTTAATGGTTTCTTCAGGAATTGTTGTCCCATTCTTGTCAAAGCATTCCCTTCCAGCTTCAGCTTCGATGAAATCGAACTTCAAATCCAAAGATTCCAGAACAGCAACTCCTGCTTCTGTAACTTCCTTTCCTATGCCGTCCCCATCTATTCTTGCTATTTTTATCATGATTGCATAATCCTTAAGTTTTCATTAAATTCATATATGAATTTTAAAAATTATTTTTTATTTAATTTTTATAATCTAATTTTTTTTAAATTATTTTTTTTAAATATTTTTTAAATTTAATTTTTTAATTTTATTAAAATATTAATATATAATTTTATGTTCTTTTATATTATAATCTTTTTCAATTTTAATCCTTAATGTATATTTTTGTACATTGTTGCCTTTATGGATTTATTGTTCGTTTGTATATTTTAATATTGTTCGTATAAAGTCGAAATATTTATATACTTGTAAATTATAATAATAATTAAGTACATTTAACTCTATAATAAAATTAAGGCAATTCATTTGATTGGATGATTGGTGAATTAAATTAAATTTTTATAATTATTTTAGGATGGTAATAATATGGAAAAATCTATTGATGATCTTATATTAGATTTAAAGGATTCTGATGATTTTGTAAAAGAAGAGGCAATAGGCATGCTTGAACTTAAAGGTGAAGAAGCAGTAGAACCTCTTATTGCAGCTTTAGATGAAAGAAACAAGGACATAAAAATCGGTGCAGCTCAAATCTTAGCAGCTATTGGTGATAAAAGAGCTATTCCTGCACTTGTAAAGACTTTAGGAGACAGAAACAAATTGGTAAGAAGAGAAGCTTCCACAGCTTTAACCACTATGGGTGATGAAGCTATTGAACATGTCATTGCGGAATTGGATAATCCTAAATGGAGAGTCAGAGGTGCAGCTTGCTGGATCTTAGGAGCGCTTGACGCTAAGGAAGCTCTTCCAAAACTCGAAGAATTATTAAATGATGAAAGCTCTTTTGTCCAATACGGTGCAAAAGATGCAATCCACAGATTAAAAGATGAATAATTGATTTATTCATTTTTACCTTTTTTTTACTTTTTTAACTCTTTTTTATTTTATCTCACTTCTTTTTTTACTCTTTTTTATTTTATCTCCCTTTTTTTAATGTTTTTTCATAATATAATATTTCTATTCTTTTTTGATTTTTACTTTTCAATTGCTGTCTATAAGTTTATTTATAATGTTTAACATAGTATAATTAAATCAAGAAGAAAAAATTTTTACATTAGGGTTTTACTTATGATTACAATTACCAAAGCGGAAGAAGAAGTTTTAAACCAGATTAAATCATATCAAGAAGAAAAAATAGAGGTTTCTCTCATAAAGGATGATTTAGGCATGTATGAGCATGACCTCAATGATCTTTTGAAAAGCTTGAAGTCCAAGGGGCTGGTGTTCTATAAGGGCTCTACAGTTCAATTGAAGGAAGTTGATGCTCAAATCAACACTGTAGATTCAAAGGAAGATGTGATTAATGCTGAATTGAACCAAAAGGAAAAGGCATCCTTTGAAATAATCAAGTCATTAGCAGATCAAAAAGGATTTGTTTCCAGATATGAAATTGAAGGAAATCTCTTATATGGTGATTTGAAGTTATCTGACTTTAGAATGTATCATATCCTATTGTCTTTAGAAAATAAGGGGCTAATCAAGGCAGTTTATAGGAAAAATGGAGATTATTATAAGATCTTATAATAATCATATCCATTAATTTTTTACTTTTTTTAGATTTTTGACATGAATTCAGTGATTATATTCAATACATTTTCAATATTTCTACCTGTCAATATATTATGCTTGGTCTTTTCAATTATGATCATTTCTGAATTCTCAATATTCTCATGTATTTTTTCTTGAATATCCAAACTGGTTAAAGTGTCCTCTTTTCCAGCAATTATGAGAGTAGGAACATTTATTTCATTTAACCTATCAGTAAGATTGAATCCATATCCTGCCTTTATTCCTTTTTTTATTCCCTCGATATTTGCAGTTTTTGCAGCTTCATGCTTAACGCTTTCGAGGAGTTCCTTATACTCTTCAAGCAAATCATCAGTTAAGGTGTAAGGTAAGATTGTGTCGAAGAATTCAACGAATCCTTGGTCTATTGCATTGTCAAAGTCATCAAATATCCTTTTCAATTTTTCATCATGTTCCGGAAAGCTTGACATGACAATGAGTCCTTCAACCATTTCAGGATGATTGACGGCTAAATTCAATATGACATTTCCACCTAATGAAAGCCCTACAAAAACAGCATTTTCAATATTCAATGAATTTAGCAATTGATATAAATCCTCTTGATATAAGTCAATTGTAGTCTCACTATCATCATCAGAGGATTCTCCATGACCTCTTAAGTCATAAATCAGTGTTTGGTAATCATTCTTTAGATTTTCACTTAATGGTTTCCAATAAGCCAAGTTATCAGATAATCCATGAACAAAAACAATGTTTTTTCCTTCCCCTTCAAGTTCATAATTAATACAAATATTGCCAATAGTCTTTTTAGTCATATTCAATCATTTATTATAAGTTTAATATAATATTTTTTATTGAATGGATTAAGTGTTCACCCAAAAAGATATTTGAGCATATGTAAATGGATTTAGTTTTAACCCAAAAAGATATTTGAGCATATGTAAATGGATTTAGTTTTAACCCAAAAAGATATTTAAGCATATGGGAAATTTAAGAAAAAATAGAGGAATATAAAATAGCGGAATATAATATAGTGGAAAATAATATAGCTAATAAAAAATAGTGGAATAAAAAATAGATGAATAATAAATAATGGAAGAAAAATATCAAAAAATTCAAACAATCATCACTTAACCATATTTAATATTTTTATGAAAATTTGTAATAATTTTAGTAATATTTATATTATAGAAAGTAATAAATATTAATTAGTTAATAATAATTTTGTGGTTTTTATTATATTTGTAATAAATATTGCTTATTATTAAATAGTTATATTGTAGTTTTAGGTGTTTAATTATGATGAGAATAAGTATGTCTTTGCCAAAAAAGCTTTTGGCTGAGTTCGATGAAGTTTTAAAAGATAGAGGTTACCAATCACGTTCAAAAGGTATTCGTGATGCTTTAAGCGATTATATTCTAAGGTATCAATGGATGAATGAAATGGAAGGTCAAAGGGTAGGTGTTATCACCATCATCTATGATCATCATTTCACAGGGGTTATGGAAAGCTTAGCAGACATCCAGCATGATTATAGAAAGGAAATCAATGCAAGCATGCACATTCACATGACTCACAAGTACTGCATGGAAGTCATTGTTGTAAATGGGGATGTTACACAAATCAGAGACCTTACCGAAAGAATGATGAGACTTAAAGGTGTAGAGCATGTAAAACTTACCTCTACAGCAAACGGTGAGTCTTTAGACCATGACCATAGCCATGATCATGACCATGATCATTAATCATTAACTTTTTCTAAATTCTTTTAATTGGAGGTCCATTAGTTTTCTAATGGGTCTTTATTTAAATAATTTTAATATATTTTATATCAAAATACCAATTTATTCTATTTTTTTTTTAATCCTTATTGATTGAGTGTTGTTATGAAATTCAAAGTAAATTCCTACCATTTCAAGCTTTTAAGAGATTATGAAAGGCTTAGCGCTTTCAAGGAAGCCATTGATGAATATGCAATTAGGAATTGTGAGGATTCCAACGGTTCAAATTCTAAAGTGGCATTTGACTTGGGATGCGGTTCTGGAGTTTTAAGCTATTTTGCAAGTAGATATATGGATAAGGTTATCGCTATTGAATTAAATAATTCAACCTATCAATTAGCTAAAGAAAACCTTAAAGAATTCGATAACATTCAAGTCTTCAATGATGATATTTTAATCTTTGATTTCAGTAAATTAAATGAAAAGGCTGACCTGATTATATGTGAGATGTTGGATACTGCATTGATAGATGAAGAGGAAGTTCCAGTATTGAATCGTGCAAGGAAATTCCTGAAAGCCAATGGTGAAATCATACCAAAAGGAATGATCAATTCAGCCGAAGCGGTATTCATGAACAATCATTTCATACAGTATGAAGATGATGAATACAGTCCAATTTACATTGCTTTAGGAGAATCAGTAGTTTATAGTGAATTTGACTTCATGGAGGATATTGATTGTGACTTCTCTGCGGAAATGGAGTTGAAAATATTTGATAGGGATGATTTGGATAAATTTGGCTTTGAAGAGAACCTAAGTCAGGAAAAGTATGCAAAATTCAATTTTAAAGAAAATTTTAATATTGAAGAAGATAAATTAAAGATTAATGGGATTAAACTAACAAGCTTTACCAAATTGAATGATGATCTTATCTGTGGACCCACTCCAATGCTAAATCCGGTCATGTTGATTCCAATGGAAGAGACTGAAGTGAGATTCGGTGATTCGGTAAGAATAAGATTGGAATATGTTATGGGTGGTGGAGTGGAAACCATCAAGACAGAGATTTTAGAAATTGTTCATAATGATTAAGTGAATATTCAATATTTTATGATTAATCTATATGATGTTCAACAGATACGAATTATGTTGAATGTATACTTTTTTAGTTGCATTTCAAGTGTAAAAATTTCCATGTTTTTCAAATGTATTTTTTAGTGATAAAATGTTAAATAATTTTGATAAAATAAGTTCAGATATTGATTTGTTTTTAGAAAACTGCGATAGCCTTCTTGTTTTGGGTATAGGAAATGATATTCGTGGTGATGATGGTTTAGGGCCATATGTAATTAGTCAATTATCTATTTTAAAAGATTATGTCTTGAATAATTCAAATTTAAATGATATAAGTCAAAAAATCAGGAATAATGAACTTGAAAATCAAGATAATGAATTTGAGTTTTTTGATAATGTAAATGATATTAACACTGGAAATACACCTCTAAATGAGTGTCTTGGTTCGTACATAAACGAATTAAATGTTGATGTAAATGAGTCATTGATTGAAAGCTTGGAGAAAACATATTTAATAAATGGCGGATCTGTACCGGAAAACTTTACAGGTCTTATAAAGAAACTCGACCCGTCACATATAATATTGATAGATGCAAGCTTGATGAAAATGCAAGCTGGTGAGATAAATATAGTGGATAAGGATAATATAGATGATATCAGCATTTCAACACACTCAATGTCATTAGCATACTTGATTAAATACTTGCAGTTGGAAAAGGAATATGAGATTCTCTTCATTGGAATTGAACCTGAAATCATGGACTTATCATTTGAATTGTCTGATAATGTTAAAGAGTCATCAGACATGCTTGTTAAATTGCTGTTCGATAAGATTTTAGCATATTAAATGACTTAAAAGCTTCTTTTATAATAAATTTTAAAAATAGTATGGGTCCCTTTTCTTTTTTTAGTAAATTCTCTTTAATACTTTTTCTTTTTTTAGTAAATTTTATTTAATACGATTTTATATATAATAATAGATTAAAGAATTCTAATGTGATTTTATGAAGGTATTGTTTATTGGATCAAGATTATACGATGATGTGGCTTATCACGTTGATAAATTGGGAGTGGAAAGCATAATAACAGAATCAAACGAGGAAGCTCCTAATTTGGATTTGGCTGGCAAATACTATATCGTTCCAAGAGGAATGGACAAGCCAATGGAAATAGCCATTGAAGAGGAAGTTGATGCAATCGTTCCCCTATTAGGAATTGACCCTCCATTGATGAGCGTAGCTCTCATGAAAGAGGAAATAGAGAAAGAGCATAATATTCCAGTCATCTCCTCCAATGTGAATGCTGTATCCATTGCATCTGATAAGATAAAGACAAAGGAATTCTTTAAATCAATCAATCTCAATGTTCCTCCTGCAAAGGTCTTGAATAGAAATGACTTTGAAATTGAGGAGGAATTTATTGAAAAATTAGGTTTCAATTTCCCTATAGTGCTAAAACAAGGAGAAGGCCAAGGCGGTAAGGACATTTGCATAACAAATGAATTTAAGGATGTTTTAGAATACTTTGAGAATTTTGAACAAGCATTGATTGAGAAATTCATTGAAGGATCTGAAGTTTCCATTGAAGTTATTGGATGGAATGGCGAATACTTGCCTTTGGTTCCAGTTTACAAGGGGGAAACCAATCTGGAAGGAATTCATCCAATCAAAAGACTCAGGTATGGTCCTTGCGACTTTGATGAAATGGATAACGAGGAGTTTAGAAAAATAGCAAAACAAATTGCAAAAAATCTTAAATCAGAAGGAACAATCGATATGGACTTGATTTATTCAAAAAAGGAAAACAAGGTTTATGCTATTGAAATAAACACCCGTCCAAGTGGTACAAGATACCTTTCATTTGCCTGCACAGACTTGAATCCATTGAACTTGCTTGTAGACATTGCTATCGGCAAATTCGATGTTTCAGAGCTTGAAGAGGAAATGAAGAGCTATTGCACTTTAGAGATTCCAATTGGAGATTATGAAGGGCCCGCTCCTCAGGAACCTGTAAAGGAATACATAAACGGCAATTTCATTGTTCATGGTCCTAAAGGATATCAGAGGATAACAATTAGGGGAAATACACGTGAAGAAACCTTTGAAATAGCTAAGGAATTAACTGGAAACGATTATAGTTTTTAGATAAGACTATTCATTTTTCAATACTATTATTTTTTAATTATCTTTTCTCTCTTTTTTTTATTTTTTTTAACTATTTTCTTTTTTTAATTATCTTTTCTCTCTTTTTTTTATTTTTTTTAGTATTCTATTTTTTTAATTATCTTTTCTCTCTTTTTTTTATTTTTTTTAACTATTTTCTTTTTTTAATTATCTTTTCTCTCATTTTTTATTTTTTTTTAACTATTCTATTTTTTTAATTTTTTTAAATATTTCCTTTTTTTTAATAATTAATTCAATTCTTAAATTCTTTTTTATTAATTTATTTAATTATCAAATTCTTTTTTTTATTAATTTATTTTATTCTCAATTCTCTTTTTAAATCTTCTTTTCATTCAAATACATTTTTTTGAGGTTCTTTTGATATTATCACTTTGTAATGATAATATCATTGTAATATCATTTCCTTATATATAAATAAAAATATAAATATTAGGTTAACTATAAAATATTATATTTAATATGAATTTTTTAATATTTTTTTTAGAATTTAGTGTGATAAATTAGTGTGATGAAAATGGATTTGACAAATGTAATGATGATGTTTTTAATAACTTTCTTTGCAACAGTGATATTCACTTGGTTTGTAAGGAAAACATTAAGGGATGCAGACTTGTCTGACAATCCTATAGTAAGTGAACATAGACATAAGGCAGGAACCCCTACAATGGGAGGAATAGCTTTCCTATTTGCTATTTTGCTTATTCTTTCATTATATTATGAAAACACTGATATCCTGATCATTTCATTTATCATGCTTACTGGTGGAGTAATGGGATTGCTTGATGACCTATTAGGTCTTAGAGTAAAGGAATATCAAAAGGTTGTTAAAAACATTAGCGATTCTATTGTTCCTATAGGCCTGCTTGATTTAGGGCTTGGTGAAGAGGCAAGAATCACCACTGATAAGGCTAAAGAGCAAGTAGGTGCATTGGTTGATGAAGGCAAGCTTGAAGTTGTTGCTGAAATTCCAATCAAATATGAGCCTAGCGAAGGAGTAAAAATCATTGTACAGCTATTGCCTGGTTTATTCTTGGCATTTACTGGTGCTGTAGCGACTTGCGGTGGATTCAACTTAGGACTTTTGGCATATCCAGTTTTAATCATAGGTGTATTAGGCGCAATCAATGCAGTGAACCTTATTGATGGTATGGACGGTTTAGCTGCTGGAATAATAGCTATTGCATCATTTGCATGCTGCATTTACGGATACATGTTTGGAAATCCAACAGCCCTTTATCCATTTGGGCTATTGACTGCAATCTGTCTTGGGTTCTTGGTATTCAATAAGTATCCTGCTTCAATATTCATGGGAGACACAGGTTCATTTATCTTAGGTACAGGTTATGCAGCAGCAGTGTTCCTAACTGACATGCCTTACTTTGGAGTGCTTGCATTGGCGGTTCCAATTGTATCAACAATCATAAGCCTAATGCACAGAGCCCATATAATAACATTGCCTGTAGAGCCTTTGCATCATACCTTGAATTACAAGGGAATTTCTGAAATCAAGATTGTTTTAAGCTATTGGCTACTTACTGTAGCGGTATGTGCAATTGGAATTTTAGGAAAGCTTTACCTCTTTTCATAAGATTTCAATTTAAACTTAAAAACAATTATTTATCAATTAATTTATCAATTCATAATCAATTAATTTATCTAATCATTACCAATTATTTTTATTCTATTATTTTTATTCTTATAAACACATCAAGGGATTGAAATGTCAAAAGCATATTTTTTAAATGAATTAGCAGTTCCGTATCTTCTTTAAACACTTTTTCTATCGACCAGCTTGCAGATTCCATTGGAGGCAGGATTTACGGTTCCAATAGCTATAAGGCTTCAAATGGATTTACAGGAATCTTTGAAACATTGAATGAAGCTCAAGAGGGAGATATTGTAATAAGGCATTGGATTAACGGAAAGGGCGTTGAAATAGCAAATGATAAGAATGTGGCTTGCCTAATCACTTTGACTCCTAAGGAAGATGCATTGGAAATGGCAGAAAAGATCCAGTTTCCCGTGATAGTGGTGGATAGGATTGAATTTGCAAATGCATTTGCAATCAAATGGACAATTGACAATTTGGTTCCTGACTGTAAAAGAGTGGTGATAAGTGGAACAAACGGCAAATCCACAAGCTCCCATATGATTTATCATATCCTCTCCCATGCAGGATTTAATGTATTCACAAACACTGACGCTAAATCTGAGTTCAACACATTGATTGACCCTATGGTTGCAAAATTGATTTCAGAAGAGGTTTTGGCAAATCAGGGAGTGGATCCAAGATTATTCAATTTCATATGTGACATCCCTAACAAGGAGGTATTCGATTATCTGGTCATTGAAGTTTCAGAAGTGCAGGGTTGGGGAACAGATTTGATGAAGAACCATGCATTGATCATGTCTTCAGCAATCAATCCTGATGTTGGAGTGGTTACCAATGTTGCAATGGACCATATTGGCCTTGTAAACTCTATTGAAGATGTATTTGAAGAGACATCTGGTGTAGTTAAGGCTACAAGCAAAGGAGGAGTTGTCCTTAATTTTGATGATGAGAATGTCTTGAACATGAAGCAGTTTTTAAATGATGGCGTTAACGCTTACTTCACTTCAATGGAAAAGGAGCTAATCGAAGATTATTATGCAAACCGTGATAAGAAAGTCTATTTTGACAGAGAGGAAAAGAAAATAAAATATAATGGAGAGTCTATCTTAAGCTTTGAAGAGCTTCCATTCACTGGTGAGCATTTTATTCGCAATATCCTTTCTGCAATTTCTGCATGCATCTCATTGGAGATTCCAATTGAGGATATTGTAGATGGCGTTAAAACATATGGGCCTTTAAGCAGAAGGTTTACAAGGCTTTACGATGAGCCTATTGTCATTGATGATTTTGCACATAATCCTGATGGGATAAGGAATACAGTTAGGGCAAGCTATGACTTGGCAGAACAGTTGGATAAGAATGACTTATATGTTGCATGTGCAATCAGAGGTTCCCGTGGAGAGACCTTGAATGGCCTCAATTCAGAGGCTTTAGCAGAAGTGATTAAGGAATTGCGCCATAGAAATGATGACTTGATTGAAAAAGATCCAAGCGCTAAGAAAAGAAAGATTTACTTAACACTATCCTCAAGCGTTGATTTGGTTGACCATTTGAATTTTGTGGAAGACTTTGAAAAGGACATCTTCTTTGCCAAATTGGATGAGAAGCATATCAAGTATAATCATTTTGAAAAGCTCTATGATGCTTTAGGATACATTATGGAAACTGCAGACAAAGATGATGTTGTATTATTGATTGGTGCGCAAGGCATGGATCCAGCATCAGAGGTATTGAAAGATATTTTAGGACATTAAATAGTGTAGAATTATATTTTATTTACAAATTTTATTTACAAATCATTTAATTTATTATTTTTAACGAGTTGTTTTTATGAGTGAATTTTGTTTTAGTTTCTTGGAAAATCAGTTTAGAGACATATACTTAGACTGTGCCAGGATGGATAAGAATCTCATTGAGGGAGATGGAGTTGAAGCTATTCTGATTGCTGGAAGAATAGCTGAAAAGATCACCAAGGCAATTTTCGCTTATGAAGGAATCAAGGATGATGAAAACAGCCAATATAAAAGGATTGAAAAGTTGAATAAGGCCAATATCTTGCCTAACAACATTAAAAATGATTTTTCAAAGCTTAGAAGATTAAGAAATGATGTTTATCACAATACATTAAACAGTGATGGAACTGGTGGATTCAGGCCATCACAACAAACAAATAAGCCTTATGTTCAAAATGGCGGTTTAAGGGATTATAAAACTGGTTTTAATGAAGTTAAAAGCGATTCTTCACTTAGCAATGATGATTTCCGTGATGAGTCTGCAAATCAATCCACTAATCCACTTTTATCTAAAAACCCTTCAAATGATATGAGCGGAGAGCTGCAGGCTGCAAGTGAAGCCCATAAGATCATCTTCAATATCTGTGTCTGGTTTTATGTAAACTATTCTGGAGATAAGGACTTCATAAGGCCTAAATATAAGCTTAGCAGAAGAACTCAGGATGCCGACTTCTTGATTAGGCTCAAGTCAGCCATTAATGATGGCAAGGACTTCATTAGGCTTAGGCAATCCAGTCCCAACAATGAAATCATTCAGATATTGAATGAATTGTACATTCCTAAGGCAAAAGAGGAAAAGGATGAAAATCTTGTTTATGGAATTAATAATCAGAAAATAAAGATCAGACAACCTGATGTTCCATATTCACAATGCTTGGGAATTTCCTATGACGATAATCTTTTCATGTGGAAAGCAGAGCATGGAGATAAGGAATTGGGATTATACCAATCATCTAAAGAGGCTTTTGAAGCAAGGGAAATTTATATCCATTCAATTCCAATGCCTAGAAAGATAGGTGGAGCATATTCCAAAGCAAGAGGAATCTCCTTTAGCAAAATACAGAAATTATGGTCTGTAAGCGTTAAGGGACAAATAATATCTTACCACTCAAGCGAGAATGAGGCAATCAAGGCAAGAAAGGATTACTTGAAGGAAAACGGTTTGGTTGATGTAAAGGTCAAAGGCGGATACAAAACCATCACCCTTGAGGAAAGGGATAAGTTAAGGGCTAAAGCAAAAGAGAATGCTAAAAAGACCAAAAGTTCAAAACCAATCAAGTCAATTGATTCAAAGTCAAGCATTAAGAAGGAAATGGCTAAAAGCAAAGATTCCAATAAGAAATCTAAATTGGATTATGCTAAAGAATTTAAAAAAGATGCTGATAAAAACAAAGTTAAGGTTGAAGGTGGAAATAAGGTCCAAAAAGAAAAAGCTAAAAAGAAAGTTAAGGTTAGCGGTGGAGCTAAGGTTTCCAAATCCAAGTCCAAAAAGTCAGACTCAACATTAAGTCAGAAAAAATCCTCTAAGTATGAAGGTGTTTATTATGAGGAAGGTTTATTCATGTGGAGTGCTGAAGTTGATGGCAAGCATTTAGGTTTATTCCCAACTGAAGAGGAAGCTCATGAAAAAAGAGCAGAATACATTAAAAACAGATCTTGATTAGGAGATGAAAAACATGATGTCTAATTTTAAGTATTGTCCAATGTGTGGAACACAAAGAGAAGATGGAAGTCAATTTTGCAAAAAATGCAATTTTGAATTTTTAGTTGGAAAGTATGTAAAGTCAGATGATGAAAAGTCTTCTCAAGATGAAAATATTGAAGTTGAAAAATTGTCTCAAGATGAAATAATTACCACTGAAAAAGTCTCTCAGGAAGAGTTTGTTGAATCAAATGAAATGTTAAGACAAACTAAGAATAAAATTAATTGTTGCATTGCTAAGTATCTAAATTATGAACTGACTAATCAATATAATGAAACTTACGAAGAAAACATAAATATTAGCATAATGGAATACATATCTCACAGTTCAAATAGTTCATTCTCTGACATTTTTGAAAAAGAATACCTTGAAAAATTTGAAAATTTGATTCATGATGAAAAATTTGTAGACTCAAAAAATATTTTCATTCAATGGATTGGTGAAAATCGAGGTCACTTGCCAGGTATGGTATTGAATCAATACAAGGTTCCAATCCAATCAAACATTGATAGCTTGAAAAATGTAATTTCATTGGATATGGTTGATAGTGATGAGAATGAAAAATTCAAGGATCTATTGAATGAATATTTGGATTTTGAAAAGGAGTTTTTAGAAAATTTAATTTAATTATTTTTTAGTTATTAAAATAATTGTAAAATAAAAACTATTTTTTTTATTTTTATTTGAAAATGAGTTAAAATAGATATTTTTAAAAATTTATTTGAAAATGAGATTGAAAAAAATATTTTAAAAAAAGAAATTATGATAGAAATTGATTATTTTCTATCACTTAATAATTCACCTGCAACACCAATGCTTTCAGGTGGTAAAGCTTCCACTAAAACAGTGATTGCTTCAATCGGTAAATTGTATGCTTCCGCTACAGTTTCACTAACTTTTTTTACCATTTCTCTTTTATTTTCTACACTTATGTTTGGGTTTCCAACGATTGTTACTACAGGCATTATTTCACATCCTTTTTTAGTTAATTAATTCTATTCTTTTTATTATAGATATTATTTTTCTTTTCTTGGTTATTTAATATATTCAAATAATTTTCTAATTCCTATAATAATGTTTATTTAATACTAATTACAAAGTAAAATTTAATTAAAAACATTTATTCTGTGTGATATGATGAGGAAAACAAGGTTTTTTTTGATGTTAATTCTAATTATAGCTATTCTTTTAGCGATATCTATCTTTGGAACATTTTTTATGGACTCCAGCAATTCATATGATTTGGGCCATGATGACGTTTCGATTGCAGTTACCGGAGATGTCATGTTTGGCCGTAAGATGCCTGCTGTTTTAGACTCTGGGGAAAGCCCATTCAGATTTGTAGAGAATGTAACAAAGAATGCAGACGTTTTGCTTGTAAACTTTGAAAACCCTGTTACAACTTCATCCTATGCAGTGAAAGGGGATGTTCCATTAAAGGCAAACCCTAAATACACTTACCTTTTGGCAAATGCAAATGATAAGGTTGTGGCATCACAGGCAAACAACCATGCGTTGGATTATGGTGAAGAGGGTTTGAATGAAAGCATAAAGAACCTAAAAGATGCCGGCATTTATGTAATCGGTGCAGGAAATAATGTTTCTGAGGCGACAGCACCTGTAAGCATTGATTGTGGTGATAGAAAGGTCACAATATTGAACTATATGGATGCAGATAACTTTAGGGAATATCGTGGAGTTATGGATCCTGCAACAGCTAACAGCTCAGGATACTCTGCATATGATTCAGAGCTTGCCCAAAGGCAAGTTCAGGAAGCTCGTGATAATGGTTCAAGCATCGTAATCGCTTATCTTCACTATGGAAACGAGTACAGCAGAAGCCCTAATGAAAACCAGATAAAGATATCCCATGAGCTCATCAATGATGGTGCAGACATTGTAATCGGTTCACATACTCATGTAACCCAAGGTGTTGAGATGTACAATGGAAAGCCTATTTTCTATAATTTAGGAAACTTCATATTTGACCAATCAAATCCATCTACTCACACATCATATTTCTTGAATTTGGCTTTGCATGAGGATAATTGTACAGTAACCCTTTACCCAACATATCTCTCTAACTATTTGCCACACTTTATGGATGCTGAATCTGGTAAGGCCTTAATAAATGTCTTGAATCCACATTGTGACGATTTGAAAGTGAATGATGACGGTACAGGTGAATTGACATTTAAATTAGGTAACAATACTTTAAACACTACAGATTAATATTTGAATAGTGATCTTTGTTTTTTGTTAATTTTGACAGATAAAATTTTTTAATATTTATTTTTTATATTTTGATGTGATAAGATGCTTGGTGAAATCGAACTTAAAAAACTCTTTCCAGACTTTGAGGATTTGGTCCAGCCTTCTGGAATTGACTTGGAACTTGATGAGATATTCGTTCAGAAATCTGGGGGCTCATTGATTGACAACGAGAAAAATCTCCCTGAGATTGAGGCTTTAGAAGGGCCTGTTTATACATTAAAACCTCATACCGCTTATTTGGCTTCAATTAAGCGGAAGGTGAAGATCCCTAAGGGGTATACCATGCTTTACTTGCCAAGGTCTACCTTGCTTCGGTCTTTTGTTTCTGTTCAGACAGCTGTAGGTGACCCTGGATTCTATGGAACCTTGATGTTCATGATTTACAATCATGGTGAATTCGAATATGAGGTCAAATCAGGGGACAGGATAGCTCAAGCTGTTGTTTATCCAGTTGAAGGTTCCGGTGAGTATAACGGTTCCTATCAGGAAGAGGAATGATTTTTTAAATAGGTTTATATATTCTTACTAATAGAGTATAATTGAAATCTTTGATTTAAGTTTATTATTTTAAAAAACTTATTGCAAATATTATTAATTCTTTTAGTTGATATTATGGTAGAAATAACAATTGGATTGCCTAAAGGCAGTTTAAATAATGTAAATAGGGGAAATACCCATCAATTATTTGTAGATGCAGGTTACGAAGTGAGGGGGTATGATCCTGGAAATGAATCTTATGAAATTGATATTCTTAATGATGAAGAGATCAGTGCCTTTTTGACTCGTCCTCAAAGTACTCCAGTTGAATTGAATAGGGGTATGGTTGATATAGCTATTGTTGGAGAGGACTGGGTTTTGGAAGAGTCTGTTTTAAGTGACAATGACATAGTGAAGATTGGAGACTTGAATTATGGTCAAACCCGTTTGATAGTGGCTGTTCCTAAGGAATCTCCTTATGATGATCTCTCTCAATTCTTCAGAGCAAACAAGGATAGGGACACTCCAATCCTATGCTTTACAGAATATCCTAACTTAACCAGAAAGCATATCATGGAAAATGAGGCATATCAGGAAATCTATGGTGATGCAAGCCCATATGTGCAAGTCAGAGGACTAAGGGATGGAGACAATAAGAAGGTTCAAGTCATAAATTCCGATGGAGCCACTGAAGTTTACATTGCTAAAGGAGCAGACTTGATTGTAGACAACACTCAAACAGGCAGCAGCTTAAGAAAGGCAGGCCTTAAAGAGCTTGAAACCATCTTGCACTCTTCAGCAGGACTATACGCTGGCATCAGCTGTGATGAAGAGAAGATGGCAAAGGCTAAAATGATCTATGAACAGTTATTAGGTGCTGTAACTGCAAGGAAATACTTTGATGTAAAATTCAATATTGCAAACGAATCAATTGAAGAGGTTTCTAACTATTTGGTTGAAAACAAGTTCTGCAGTGCGGAGCCGACTGTCAATCAAGGGACAAGCTTTTCACAGATCAATGTTTTGATTCCAAAAGAGCATTTTCCTGAAATGTTGGATGGAATAAGAGCATTAGGTGCTTCTTCCATTATAAGAAGTGATGTAAAGCAGTATGTAATTTAATTTATTTGGATTAATTTCCAGATTTCTTTTTTTTAATTTTAAATTTTATTCTTTATTTTTTTACTAATTTTTTTTAATTTTTATACTTTTTCTTATCATTCCTTTACTAATTTTTTTTAATTTTTATACTTTTTCTAATCATTTTTTTACTAATTTTTTTTAATTTTTATACTTTTTCTTATCATTCCTTTACTAATTTTTTAATTTTAAATTTCATTCTTCCTTCTTTTAGTTTTTTATAGTCTTAAAAGTTATTTTTTCACTTAACCACATTAATTATTCATTATTAATTAAGAATTATGGATTAAAAGCATGATAATTATATTTAATTTATAATGATTTTTAATAAAAAAACAATATCTTTTTATATGATGATGTATAAATCACTTTATAATACTGATAAATTATGATAAATCATTATAATTTATTTGAATTTATCATTATGATTCTTAATTTATAATGATATTTTCTAAATCGGACTGTTAATTTAATTTGGTTAAGTGTTTTAATTGCAAAATGCTTATATTTTTACATTTAGGTGTCTAAAATGTTGACTTCTGTACAAAAGGAAATTTTACAGACTTTAATTAATTTGTATCAAAATTCCGATGGCAAGTCCATTAAGGGTGAAGACATTGCTGAAGTTATGAACAGAAACCCTGGAACCATCAGGAATCAGATGCAATCTCTTAGAAGCTTAAGTCTTGTAAAAGGTGTTCCAGGGCCTCGTGGTGGTTATAAACCTACTATTGAAGCATACCATACCTTAAACATTTCAGTTTCAGACAGCAATGCTAAAGTTCCTGTCTATAAGGAAAACAAAAAATTAGAGGATGTTTCAGTAGCTAAGATTGAGTTTACAAGCGTACCGCACCCTGGTGAATGTGAAGCTGTTATTAAGGTTTTAGGAAGCATTAAGGATTTGCATGTAGGGGATGTTATCCGTGTAGGGCCTACCCCTGTCAATAATCTTGGTGTTATTGGTGAAATCGTAGGAAGAGACGATATGGATAATATCCTGCTATTGGATATCAGCACTATAAGAAGCATTCCTAAAAACTCCGTTTATGAAATTGCTACATTGGATTTGATCTATTTAAAGCCTGGAGATTCAATTAAGGATGCCGCTTGCCTTCTTTCAAAAAACAATATCGATGGAGCACCTGTAATAACTGAAGGTGTAGCTATTGGTATGGTTTCATTGGTTGATATTGTAAAGGCATTGGCTGAAGGAAAGGAAAATGAGGACGTTAGGGATATTATGTCCAAGCGTTTGTTCTTCATCGATAAGGATACAAAGATAGCCACTGCAGTTTACAAGATGTATAAGTTTGGCATAAGCAGATTGATTGTAGTGGATGATGACTACACTCCAATCGGTGTTGTTACCCGTACTGACTTGATTGAAAAGATCACCAATCTAAACAATTTCCCATTGTTGAATGATAACGATTTGGAAGATGAAATTTAATATTTAGTATCAATTAGAAGAATTTTCATACTATTTTTCATTTCTTCTATTAATTTTTATTTTTAAAGATTTTTTAATATTATTTTATTTTATTTTAATTTTTAAGTGTGGATTATATGAAGGTCAATCAATTAGAATTAAAAAAAGACATGACTGTTAGCGAACTGATTGAACAGTTTGGCAAATCAGGTGTTTTAGGGGCTGGAAGAGTTGCAAGAGCTTCTAATTTGCTTGTTGACATGATTAATGATGATGATATGGACATCTTCATGAGTTTAGGAGGTCCATTGGTTCCTGGTGGAATGCGTAATATTGTAGCTGATTTAATCAGGGAAAAAAGAATCAAAGTATTGATTACAAGCGGAGCCAACATCACTCACGATCTTCTTGAAGCCTTTGGAGGCAGACATTACAGGGATCTCGGAACCAATGATGAAGAGCTTAATGATGCTGGAATAGGCAGAATTGCTGATGTCTACACTCAAGGGGAAGACTTTGAAGTCTTTGAAAGTGAGATAACCAAGATATTTGAAACCATAAGCCAAAAATTGGATAATGATGAAGATAAGGGAATCATTTCCATTCAAAGGCTTCTAAAGGAAGTAGGACTCTTGATTGATGATGAAAACTCCATTTTAAGACAAGCAGCATTGAATGATGTTTCAATCTTTGCCCCAGGACTCATTGACAGCATGTTCGGTCTTCAGTTATGGATGTTCACACAGGACCACACTCTCGTAGTTGATGCAGTTGGAGACATGCATTACTTGTCAGACCTTGTATTTGAATCTGAAAAGATAGGTGCTGTAATGTTAGGTGGAGGTCTTCCAAAGCATTACACTCTTGCTTCAAATCTCTTAAAGGGAGGTATAGATGCAGGTCTTCAAATAACTATGGACAGGCCTGAAACCGGCAGTCTAAGCGGTGCACCTTTAGAAGAGGCAAAATCATGGTCAAAGGCAAAGCATGGGTCCAATCTAGTTACTGTGATTGGTGATGTGACTATCATTTTCCCATTGATAGTGGCTGATGCATTGAATAGAATCGATTAGGTTTATGGTGAAAACTTAATCTCTTTTTTCTCTTTTTATTAATTTGATTATTATTTAATTTTTTGTTTTTCTATTTTTATAAGATGTATTTTTCAAAGAATACTCTTGCTATTTCATAGGCAATTTCAAAGCATAAGAAATAAATAAAGCTCCAAATGTTCAATAAGCCAATTAAAACAAGCAATAGAATCACTACTTTTAATGCGAACCTATAATCGAAGAAATACTCTAGAAACTTGCTTTTTGAATAGATTTTCTCATTGTCATTTCCTATCTCGTCGATAATTGCTCCAATCATGCATATTATAATTGTGATAATGGAAAGATATGTGAAAGATTGCAATCCAAGAAATAGGAATGCTATTATGAATGAAGCCATTGTAGCGATATGATGAATTCCATCAACCTTTAAAGCCAAGATGTTTCCGATAAGAATTGCTATGAAGATGCAGGCTGCATCCAAATCGATTGAGCATGCATAAGCAGTAAAGAGTCCACAGACTATTCCAAGAGCAATAGCTATTGCCTTATTTGACTTTTCATCATATTCATCATCTGAAAGCTTCATAAAGAAGCCAGAAAAGAAATAGGATAAAGCTAAACTAATATTAAACAAATTTACACCTTTTTAACTGAAATATGAAATAGAATTATTAATTTATTAATTAATTTAATTTATAATTTATTAATTATTGGATTGAATCAACAATGTCTATAGTTGCCTTTTCAGGGTCTTCTGCATTGTAAATGGATCTTCCTATGATTAATCCATTGGAATATTTCAAGGTTTCCCTTGGGTCTCCACCTTGTGTTCCAACACCTGGAGAAATCATGAATGCATCTTTTCCAACGATATCCCTTATTTCAGATAATCTTTCAGGTCTAGTGGATGGTGCTACATAGTTGGTGATTCCCATTTCAACACCCATTCTAGCTATTTCATCAGCATTTGGCTGGAGGAACTTGATTGCTCCTGGATGAGACATTTCAGTTAAAAGGAAGACTTCCCCTCCATGGTCTTCTGCAGATGTCTTGCATGCATCCACGCTGTCTGGACCTACAAATCCATGACAGATTATTGCATCTGCACCGGCATCAAAGGTTTGGTTAGCTATCTTTTCATTGGTTGCTGGAATGTCTGCAACCTTATAGTCACAAATAACCTTATAATCGAAGTTATCCTTAAAGAATCCTATAGTTGACAATCCTTCAGCAAGGGTCAATGGATATCCGATCTTTATTGTGTCAATGTACTCGTTGATTGATTCACAAACTCTCTCCGCTTCCTTCAAATCCATTAAGTCCATTGCAAGAATAATATTGTTTTTAACATCCATATAATCACATTCCATTTCACATTTTTTATTCTATTACTATTTTGTATTTAATTTGTTTTAATGTTTTTTATTGAAATTAAAAAAATATAAAAGTATATTAAACTAATTTTATAAATTATTATTAAATAGGATTAATTATAGTTAAACTAATTTTATAAATTATTATTTATTTTTATAATTGCTTCAATGAGGTTTTTAAAGTGTATGCAAAACATAAGATATATGCAGCAATATTCAATATTCTTAGGAAATTTCCACAAAAGAACAATAAGATAACTCTTTTAACAAACAAGAACCACTCATTTGAAGCTAATTTAGAGTATATTGCAAAGGAACTTGACAATAGGAATAATTCTGGAAAGAATTATGAATACAAGTTCATTCCTAAGGATTCATTATCATTTAGCAATATCCATGACTTTGCAAGTTCAAAATACGTCTTTTTGGTTGATAATTTCTTCCCGCTTGCATTCATGAATGTCGAAGGCATGAAATGGGTGCAGTTATGGCATGGAACAGGGCTCTTCAAGAAATTCGGCTATGACCTCTTAAATGATGAGGACAAGAAGGTCATGGAAATGTTTGCTCCTAAGATTGACTTGGTGTCTGTAAGCAGTGAAAATGTAGCGGATATCTATGCCCACAACTTCTATGTTGACAAGTCAAAGGTCAAGCCATTTGGAGTTCCTAGAAATGACTTCTATAATGAGGAACACTTGTCTGATGCTTATTTGTCCAACTTAAGGGAATCATTTGAAAAGGATTATCCGCAGCTTAAGGGCAAAAAACTGGTTCTATATGCACCTACATTTAGGGAAGACCCTAAAAACAATGCTGTCTTTGAATACTTTGATATAGAAAAGTTCCTTGATGAATTAGGTGATGAATATGCCTTAGCTATTCGCTTGCATCCTAATTATAAAAGATTCTGTGATGAAGAGCACACAATTGATTTGGATGAATTAACAAGCAAGTATGATATAATCAACTTTACAGGATTTAAGGATGAACAGAAGCTTCTGCTTTTGGCTGACATTTTAGTGGCTGACTATTCTTCAATCATGGTGGATTACACTATCTTGAAAAAGCCTGCTATACTATTTGATTATGACTTAGATGATTATCTTTACAAGGAACGTGGATTCTACTTCGATTATGAGGAAATGGTTCCAGGAAAGATAGTTTACAATATTGATGAATTGATAGAAGCAATCAAGGAAGAGGACTTCAGATTGGAAAAGATGGAAGAGTTCTTGAAATTGCAGTTCGGTGAATTTAAGCCAAATTCATCTAAGCTTATTTTAGATTATATTTTAGAAGACTAGACAATTTTTCTAATTTTAAAAGCTATTTTTCATTAAATTTCATTTTATATTTTCTCAAACTGGTTAGATAAACTTATTAATCTTTTTTTATATATTATAGTATAGTGAAAATTTTTAATTCGAGTTTATTAAAAAAATTTTTCATAATTATTCTTTTATTACTTAAAGAAGGTTTTCTAATGGTTAGAAAAAAATCTAGACGCCGAAAACGACAGGAAGAGGATCCTATGGCTGGTACAACAAACCTTGTTGATGCTATGCTTGTTCTTGCTCTTGGATTCCTGATTTTTGCCGTTATAGGCTGGAACTTGCAAAGCGTTATCTTTAGTGACATGTCTCCAGAGGAGCGGCAGGCTACAATGGAGTCAATCAAGGACATCACTAATGTAACACAAGGTGAAAAATTGAATGAAACTCCAGACACTTCAAACAGCTCTGGAGAAGGTTATGTAGAACAGGGTAAGGTTTATAAGGATTCGAAAACGGGTAATCTGATTATGGTAGAGGGATGATTCCCTTATCATTTTCATTGTTTTTGAATTGATAATTTATAAAAACTAATTAAGAACTTTATAAAATCGTTAATTGTGATAGAATGAATCTGTTGGTTAGTCTATTTGGCACAATTATTTTAGCTGCTATCTTATTGCTGGGAATCGGGACTGGATTATTATCCAATTTCTTTAGCAATGACTTAAGGGAACATATGATAATTTCATTGATCATTTCCATAGCAATTGCTTTAATAATAATTGCATTAAGCCCATTTAATGAAAGCTTAATAGGATTGACAGTGAATAATTTCTTCTTCTATATATTCATGGCAATAATTGCATTGGTTTTAGGAATATTCACTTTTTATTATTGGGAAAATAATAAGCAATACGACAATCTTTTAAAGCTATTGCTGTACTTTGATTTCATGCCAGTATCCTATGGATTGCTTGTAATGTCATCTGCAGCATTGTCCCCAAGCTTTGTCTTTGACACAGCCAATATCTCAATGACTATCTCAACAGTTCGTTTGGCTATCATCATAGCGGTTTTATTGATGATAATAAGCATTATAGCTTATAGATTTTCAGATTTCATTGAAGATTACCGTGTTACCCATTATCCAATCATTTATGGAAGCATGATGGTGATCTTTGCATTCATATTCATTGTATTTGGATTCTTTGTGCCTACAATAAGCCAGGTGCTTGAGTATCCATCTACACAATTGACTTTAATGCCAGTTAATGCAGGAATAGCTCTTATAGTCCTATTGGCTATTTGTCTTGGCATTGGAGCATTATTTAAAAAGAGAAACAATAGGTTAAAATAGTTTAAACAGTTTTAATTTTTGAAAAGAGAAACAATAGGTTAAAATAGTTTAAACAGTTTTAATTTTTGAAAAGAGAAATAATAGCTTAAAATAGAGAGATATTTTAATCCAGTTTTAAATGTTTATTTATTCAAAATTTTTCAAAAAACAATTATAATTATTGATATTTATTACAGGTGATTTAATGGCAATGGCAATTCCCGGTGGTGACTTCTTAACCACTGGACTTAACTTGATTTCACAAAGTCTTTTGATACCGGTAGTTATCATACTATTGGTTTTTGTAGTGGTTGTAGTGGTTTCATTAGGTGGACTGATCTATGAATACACCTCAAGAACAAGGGTTTCTGTAGATGAGGTCTCCAATCTGATTCTTGACATGTCCGCTTCAGATTCTATAGATTCATTGAAGGCAAAAATCAATGGCTCTTCACTTCCACAGTCTCAAAAGAATCTTTTGGTAAAGATAGCAAGCACAGAAAACTTGACTGATGCTTCAAGAGAGGCATTTGCTCGCAAATTGATTGAAAACGAGGAAAACCTAACTGACAAGTCTCTTGAGGTAACTGATGTCATTACCCGTATCGGACCTACTTTAGGTTTGATGGGTACCTTGATTCCTCTTGGAACAGGTCTTGCAGCACTTGGTTCAGGTGATGTAAACACCTTATCACAATCATTGATTGTAGCATTCGATACAACTGTTGTAGGTATTGGATCAGGTGCAGTGGCTTACGTTATTTCAAAGCTTAGAAACAGATGGTATGAAGAGTATTTATCTAATCTGGATGTATTGTCTGATGCAGTATTGGACTTTATGTCTAATCATTAGTAAATTTCTTATCTTCTTTTTTCTACTTTTTTCTTTTAAAAATATTTTTTTTATCTTTTCTATTATCATCCCATTATCTTATTTTTAAATTCCATTTTAATTCTCAATCAAATCAAATTAACTATATTTTACTTTTTTTCAATCAATTTGGATAGTTTTATATAATAAGTACAATAAATCATAACTCATAAGAATTTGAATGGAGGTGAAATGACGAATAAAATGAAATTGCCCTCTATTCTTGCTTTAATAGTGATATTATTCTTATCTTTGAGTGCAGTTAGTGCAAGTGATGTAGGGGACTGTATCACTGATTTGACTAACTCGTCAGATAGTGCAATTGATGACACTATAGCAATACCAGATTCAAGTAATGATTTAACAAGCGGTTTTGATGATTCCAATCATGAAATCACTGATAATGACTTAATCACTGATACAAATGATTTGGATGATGAAATTGCTTCTTCAAAGGAATCAGAAAAGATTGGAAGCTCTAACGAAGAGCCGGATACATTATCTGCTGAACCTATCGTAATAGATAGTTCAAGTTATTCACAATACTTTGATTCCAATGGAAAAATCAAGTCCGGAACCTTGAAAGATGGAGACACTATCAAAATCAAAAGTATTTCTGATAGGATATTTACAATCGATAAGAGACTGAACATCATTTGCGATGATGGTGCGACCTTATCCAATTGTCTCATACGCCTTGTAAAGGGAAGTTCAGGCTCTGTATTGGATAATCTCAGGATTGTAAATACAAAGGAAAAGATTACAGGTTCAAATTATTATTTGTCTGGAATAAGCATAATTGACTCATCAAACAACACTATAAGGAACTCAATCATCAATGTGAGTGTCCATAAGTGCTTTGCGATAATGATGTCAAATGCAAGCTACAACAGGATCATCAACAATACGATAATATCTGGCCTAAGCTCAACAATTCCGATGACAGCTTCATCATACAATGAAATCAGAGACAATTACCTTGAATCTGAATATACCAATATGGTTTATCAATCAGCATATGGAAATGGAGATTTCATGCCGATTGAAGATGAAGTCTGCAGTGGAAACATTATAGCAAACAATTACCTTAAAAGTCGAAACGGTACATACAATTCATATTGCTATGCAATCTATCTGATGCAAACTGCAAGCGGAAATGGTGCAGTTATAGCAAACAACACCATAGAAAACGCTTTCTATGGAGTCATTGTTGAAGCTCCAAACACCTTGATATACAACAATACAATATCAAGCATTGGAGGTCCTGCAGCTGTTCTTGCAAGCGGAAACAACATCATCGTTTCAGGAAACAACATATCCACTGAACATACTGATGTTCATGATTGGAATGATGATGGAAATGTGGTTGCCATTCAAAATACAGGCAAGAACAATGTGATTGCAAACAATACATTAAGGTCTGTAGGTTCAGATTCAATATTGAATACAGGTGAAAATGCAGTAATTGCAAACAATACAATCTATACAGAATCTGCAAACGGCATAAACACCACAAAATCCAATGTGAAAATCGAAAACAACACTATTGTTGGAGTCAATTCAACAGGTGTCATGATATTCACATCAAGGCTTGCAGAAAACATAACAATAAGAAACAACGACTTTGAAAGCGATAAAAGCGCCATTGTGCTAAGGGGAAATGTCAGCTATACATTGGTCTGTGACAATAGGATAAGCATCTCTGGAGACTCTGATGCCATTGCTGTATTGAAATACACCAATAGGAATCCGATAACTCCAAGTCATAATGCAATATACAACAATACCATCAACGGTCAAGTTGTGAACATGACTGACCCTTCAGAGATAGAAAGAAACGATACAGACAATGGAACCGGCAATGATACCAATGGCACAGGCGGAGACATTGACAATGGAACCTATAGTGACTCTAAAGTCAATACAACAATCACTGTAGCGGACACTTCAATAATCAAGGGTAATGAGCTTGTTGTTTTCCTAAAGGATAAGAATGGAAATCCAATCAGTGGAGCAAATATAACATTCACATTATTGAATATGAATTATCTGAAAACCACTGATGGAGAAGGTAAAGCAAGCTTGCAGATAAATGCAAATATTGGCAATTATGCAATGAATATAAGTTATGCAGGAGATGACATTTACAATCCATGCAAGGTTTCAACAAATATCAGTGTCTTAAGAAACCAATTCATTGTAACTGAGGATAATTTCTACACATGCTTTGATGACAATGGTTATCTCAAATCAGAATATGAGGATTATGAACTGATCTTCAAAGGCAGCTTCAATGATAAGAGAATCATTTTGAATCGTCAGGTTTATTTGAAATCAGATGGTGCGAAATTATTAGATTCCGTTATCAAGATTGAATCTGATAATGTAGTCGTTGATGGATTCAATATAATCAATTCAAATCCAGGAAATGCAGCGGATAACCATAGGTTTGCAATATTGTTGGACAATGTCAAGAACGTTAATGTAACAAACAACAATATTCAATTGGAAAGCTACGACAACGGATATGGAATCTACGTATCTGAGTCATCCAATTGCAATATCTTAAACAATAGCGTTAAGACAAAGGCAAATGCATTGACATTTGGAATAATGCTTTATGATTCAAACAATAATTCATTAAGGAACAACAATATTCTCGTAAACGGAACCAGCAAGCCTCATCTCTATGATTCAACCATAAAAGTGGACAGTTCCATCAGCGTTGATGACTATGAAGCCGAAGGTATGGTCATTCCAGAGGTCTATAAGACTTACGGCATTATTTTATTCTATTCATCTTCAAACGATATTGGATACAATAAGGTAAGCGCCACTTCTGGTGTTGACAAGTACTACACAGCTGTAAAGGAATCCACAAATTCCATTGTAGGAATCGACTTGTATTATGAAAGCAATAACAACAAGGTTCATCACAACAATGTCAATGTTACAGCTAAGGACCCATATCTTTACGGATTAGGTGTTTTAGGAGCTGAAACAGGTAAGAGAGACCAAGTGGCTGCAAACAACAGCTTCACTGACAATCTTATCAATGTAAATGGAACATATTATGCAGCAGGCATTATAGCAGGTTACAATTCCATTAACACTACAATGGCAAGAAACAAGATTCATTGCCAGTCAAATAACGTGTCCTATGGTGCAATACTTGAAGGTGCTGATGATACAAAGTTCTATAAGAACAATGTGTCATGCAATTCAAGAATCAATTACTTGGTTGAAGGATACGATGCTGATAATAGCAGAATCTATGACAATCACATAGATTATGGCGATAAGGCATTGGTTGTAAGAGCTGTTGCATTATACAACTCCAACAACAACAGAGTTACAAACAACAGCGTGCCTTCCTTGAAGCCACTCATTCCTAGAATCGTTAAGGAAATCAATAGGATATGGGAATTGAAGTATCCGGACAGTCCAGTGGTATTCACCGAAGAGGATATAATCTATAATAGCTCTAATTCCCCTATGATAGTAAGGAAAAACGGCACTGATTACAATATCTTGGACTTGCTTGACTATGAGCCTACAAGCCACCCAGATGTAATCCCTCCAGAGAACCAGTTGTTTGATGATATTGGAGGAAAGAACAATACATTTGAAAACAACAATGTGAGGGATTCAGATGGAGGTTCAAGTGGCGGAAGCGGTTCCGGTTCCGGAGGAAGCAATTCAGGAAACGGATCAAATTCCGGAGGCTCCAATTCAGGCAGCAATGGCAATGGAAACGGAAATGGAAACAATTCCGGTGGCTATTCCACTGTGGATGGAACAGGAATCAAGTCAAATTCAACAGTGATGGATGGAAACACAGTAGGTACCTCTTCATCTGCTCCAGTAACTGAATCAGCTACTGCATATAACTTGGATGTTGATGAGGATCCTGCAGCTACTCTTTCATTGTCATTAGGTGGAATGAATGCTCCTGTACTTATAATATTGATATTGCTTATACTTGCATGTGCGGCAGAACTTATAAAACGTTCCAAAAGGGACATAAAATAATTTAACTAATTTTTAAGGCAATTTGCCTTATTCTTTTTTTATTTTTTTATCTATTTTTTTATATTTCTTCGATATTTTCTATTTTTAATGGTTTTTTATCTATTTTTTTATAATTTTTTATTTTGCTTCGATAATTTTTTTTTTTTGTTTTTTTTTGTTTTTT
>SUTG01000058.1 GCA_015063035.1 Methanobrevibacter olleyae | reverse complement strand
GTGGTTCCTTCGGTAATCATTTGTCCGGTCAAATCTTCATCTTTTTGTCTGATCTCTTCTTTGATCGCTTCTTTCAATTCGTCTCCTTTCAAGTCAGCGAATTTATTGTCAGAAACGTATTTCAATTTGATTTCATTAGGATATCCTACCAATCCGTCGGTATGTGCTGGTGAAACAACAGGATCAGCTAATTCCCAAATCTTTCCGACAGGGTCTTTGAATGCACCATCACCGTAAACCATAACTTCAATTTGTTTGCCGGTAAGGTCAATCAATCTTTTTTGTACTTCTCTAACGAGAGTGTCTCCTGTTTTTGGGAATAATTTTAATCTTTCTTCAGTTGCCTTGTTGGAACCGAGCAATCCGAAATCAGGGTTGCAGCCGGAATCTCCGATAGGTTCAGTTAAAACTTCATGAAGTCCGAATACATGAGCTCCTTCTTCCTTGAGCATTTTTGTGGTTTTTTCTCTGGTATGGATGTCACAGGTTAAGACATCAGTGTTATAGTCAAGGATTGTTTTTACATCGTTTGAGAAGACAAATTCAACTTCACAGTCTTCACTTTCAATCAATTCCCTATAAAAGTCAATCATGTTGATTCCGGTGAATGGGTGTTTCCATGAACCGAAAGTTTCTTTATATTCATCTTCAGTGATGACGCTTCCTAAGTTGTATTCGCTTTTATCTAAAACCTCTTCATCTAAAATACCGTTTCCTACTTCATCTGAAGGGAAAGAGGTTAAAAGAGTGATCTTGTCCATTGCTCTTGCAATACCTTTTAAGATAATGGAGAATCTGTTTCTACTTAAGATAGGGTTTGTAACTCCAATGTTTTTAGATGGGAACTTGTTTTGTAAGTCTTCTGCAACATCATCTACACTTACGTAGTTTCCTTCTGAAATACCTACAACTGCTTCGGTAATTGCAACGATATCCTTGTCTTTGAATTCGAATCCTTCACTTTCCTTTGCAGCCATCAATGAATCTACAACTATGGTAGCTAAATCATCGTTTTCTTTAATAATCGGTGTTCTTATTCCACGTACAACAGTACCAACACATCTCATTTTTATTGCTCCTAATAAACATAAATTTGTTGGATAAATCCAACAACCTATTTATTTTATTTTTTTAATTATATTTATATGTTTAGATTATTTCATTTTCATAGTATATTTTCTGATGATTTTTATGAATCTTCATGTTATATTTCCTTAATTTTTCAAGTATTACAAACATGTCAAAAATTATATATATTTTAATAATAATAGTTGTTATCATGAAAGATATTATTAATCCGAATGTAGAAATTCCTGATGATCAGGTAGCTATGGCATTCTTTAGGAGTGTCCGTTGGGTTAATGGAGTCTATTGTCCTAAATGCAAATCATATAATGTTAACAATAGGGGAAACCAAGGAAGAACCAGAAGGTATGTATGCAAGGATTGCGGTGCAAATTTCAATGACTTTTCAGGAACAATTTTCCATAAGAGCAAAATTCCTCTCAATGTCATGTTATACATACTATTTAATTTGGATAAGAAAACAACCACACAATTGTCTGAAGAGTTGGATTACAGCAGGCAATGCATTTCTAGAATATCCAAATTGTTTAGGGATAAACTATTGAGCAATCCTGAATTCTTTGATATAGATGAATGATCTTTTTTCCTATTTTATCTTATTTTTATCCTATTTTCTATCCTATCTTTCCTTTTATCCTATTTTTTATCATATCTTTCCTTTTATCCTATTTTTTATCATATTTTCTATCCCATCTTTATCCTATTTTTAATAAGAATATGCTAATGATTTTAAATACTTAATGCAGTTACTATTGTTAGTTTATTAGTGCATCTTTTCTAATTTTTGTAACTTTAATAGTGCATATTTGTAAGCATATTAGTATTTAACCGTTGTCATGTATTTTATAATTAACCAAGTTAAATCCTTTAAATGCTTATTATTCTGATTTATTTCAACTATTTTTTGATATCATTTATCATTTGCACCATTTTTTTAATTTAACTCATTTTTAATAGTTTAAATAATATAAACTTATCATTATTTCAGTTATTTTTTGTACTATTAATCTATCATGCCTTTATTTAATGAAAAACATTATATACTTTGTTTATCAATCTTTAATTAAGTAATAAGTTTTTAAATTATATTTTATTAATCCATAAAAGCTAATTGAGAAATACCTTTTTAATTTCAAATTAAACCTTTATTTTAAATTATTAGTTTTTTCTAAATTATTAAAAATGATTTATAAAAAAAACAACTTATTATTTTAAAAGTTCTTATTGATTTGAAATCTCAAATGAGATTAATAGAGCTGATTAATAGAACTGTTTTGTTTAATTTTAAAAATTAAAGTGATTTTTATGGATAAAAAAATTTTGGCAATTATTGCTGTTGTAATTATAGCTATTGTAGCTGTAGGCGCTTACTTTGCAACCAGCGGTGGCTCCGGTGACAATGTTGTAAGAATCGGTCACTTACCATCCGATCACGACACCGCACTTTTTGTTGCACAAGAAAAGAAAATGTTTGAAGATCAAGGTCTTACTGTTGAATTAACCCAATTTAACAATGGTGGAGACTTAATGACTGCTATGGCAAGTGGAGATATCGATATTGGTTATGCAGGTATCACTCCTGTAATGTCTTCCATTTCTCAAGGAGTTCCAGTAAAAGTTGTATCCGGTGCTCAAATTGAAGGAAGTTCCATCGTTGCTAATAAAAACAGTGGAATCAACACTGTTGCTGACTTAAAAGGCAAAACTGTAGCAACTCCTGGTGAAGCAACCATTCAAAACATGCTTTTAACCTCTGCTTTAGATCAAGCAGGTGTAAAAACCAGTGATGTTGAATTCACTACCATGAAAGCTGCACAAATGACTGATGCTTTAAAAGCTGGTCAAGTTGATGCTATGATCATTTGGGAACCATATGCTTCCATTGCAGTTAAAAACGGTGACGGTAAATTAGTGGAAACCAGTGGAGAAATCATTCCTGGTCACCCATGTTGTTGTGTTGTAGCAAGAGAAGACTTCATCAACAATCATCCTGAAGAATTGAAAAAAGTCTTGGCTGCTCATGAAAATGCTACCAAATTCACCAATGAAAACCCTGCAGAAGCAGCTAAATGCTTACCTGAAGACATTGTTCCTGATGAGGAATTGCAAGCAGGTGTAATCAAAGACACTACTTTCATTTCAGGTTTAGACAGCACTTACAAAGAAAATGTAATGGACTTCATGAACCTAGAAGTAAAATTAGGTCTTTTAGAAAAACCATTAACTCAAGATCAAATCTTCGCAGATTTGTAAATTTATAAGACTTGCTCTTTTGGGCAATTCTTATTTTTTCTATTTTTTTAATTTTTCATTCTCATTTACAATTGACTTTTTTATTCTCATTTATACTTGACTTTTTTTAAATGCTAAATTATATATATTAAAGAAAGTTAATTATTAATATATGAATGATATAATTCATTAACTAAATATTTTTGATTTTTCGATTTCTAATCGGTTATATTTATTCTTAGTTAATAAATTATATTAAAACAATTTAAGATAGTGATTTAATGGATATTAAGAAAGAATTATTACCATTTATCTTACCAGCAATATTTCTTATTATTTGGTTTTTGCTTACTGATGGTTTACATTTGATTCCATATTATATTTTACCAAGCCCTATAAACGTATTCACTGCGGCTTGGAATTTAATAAGCAATGGAAAATTGTTGATGCATACCTCAAGTACTCTTGTAAAGGTATTTTCAGGTATTATTCTTGCATCAGTTGTTGCAATTCCTTTAGGAATTATTCTCGGATGGTATGAGACTTTAGATAGATTAAGTTCCTTGATCATTAGTATCCTAAGGCCTATTCCTCCTATCTCATGGATTCCATTTTCCATTTTATGGTTTGGTATAGGATTATCTTCAGCAGTATTCGTAATCTTTATTGGTTGTGTATTCTCTGTACTTGTATATACCATTGACGGAGTAAAGAGAACTGACAATGTCTTGATTGAAGCTGCTCAGACATTAGGTGCTAACAATTGGAATATCTTAACTCAAATAGTGCTTCCTTCCGCATTGCCTTACATTGTTTCAGGGCTTAAGGTAGGTGTAAGTATCGCTTTGATGTGTACTGTATCTGCTGAGATGATTGCATCAAGTAGAGGTTTAGGTTATATGATCCTGACTGCAAGTCAATTGTTCCAGCCAGGAACTGTAGTAGTTGGTATGATAATTATTGGTCTAATCGGTATTTTATTTGATTATGGATTTAGAAAGGCACAAGATAGAATATTCTGGTAATGAGAATTATTAAGAGAGGAGAAAATATTACCAGTTTAAGATATTATTAAAGGGTGTTAATATTGGCAATAGATATAAAAAATGTTTCTAAATCATTTGTTACTAAAGATAAAGATTTCATGGCTTTAAAGGATGTCAATTTGCATGTTGATGATGGAGAGCTCATCTGTCTTTTAGGGCCTTCCGGTTGTGGAAAGACAACCCTTCTAAGAATGGTTGCAGGTTTGGAAGAACCTGATGAAGGTGAGATTTACGATAGAGGAGAACTTGTAGAAGGTCCTTCTAAGGAAAGAGGGTTCATTTTCCAGCAATATTCTTTATTCCCTTGGTTAAATGTTTTAGACAATGTAATGTTTGGTTTAAATTTATCTGGAGAGCATAGTAAGGAAGAGAATCTTGCAGCTGCTGAAAGATATCTTGAAAGAGTTGGATTGGCTGACTTCAAATACAGTTATCCTCATGAGCTTTCAGGTGGTATGAAGCAAAGGGTAGCTATTATCCGTTCCTTATTGAACCACACTCCTGTCTTGCTTATGGATGAACCGTTTTCAGCAGTTGATATGTTGAACAGGCATACATTGCAGGAACAATTGATTGGAGTTTGGAAAAGATTTGAAACCACTATTCTTTTCGTCACTCACGATGTTGATGAAGCGGTCTATTTAGCGGATAAGATTGTGATCATGGATAAAAGGCCAGGTAGGATAAAGGACGTAGTGGAAGTTCCTCTTGAACGTCCTCGTCAAAGAGAATCAAGAGAGTTCTTGGATTTCCAAGATGAAGTTGAAAAGCTTTTAGGAGTCTGGGAACCTTAGCCCAGCTTCACGAACTTCAGTTCGTAGAACCTGGACCAAAATTTTTTTCACTAGTTGGGAGGACCTAACTAGTTTCTATTTTTATTATTTTTTTATTATTTAAGAAAGAGTTAGCTATTTTTATTATTTTTTTATTATTTAAGAAAGAGTTAGCTATTTTTATTTATAATACTTTAGAATTAAAATTAGGATTTAATTTCTTATTTTTAAAAAGAGAGTATTATTTTGTTTTATAATAATTTAGAATTAAAATTAGGATTTAAAGTACCGTATCTGCCGTTCTTAACAGATTCGTAAATGAATTTGGTAGACTTTTCAATAGCTATTTTTAAATTATCCTCATCTTTGCTATTTTTATTATTATTGTTTAATAAAACAAGATTTGCACAAATTGCAGCAGATAAGCTGCATCCTGTTCCATGCAAGTTTTCAGTTTTGATTAGATCCTGATGTAAAGTGCTTAATTCATCTTTTTCCTTATTGTAAATAATATTTGTACCACCAAGATGTCCGCCGGTAATCATCACATTGCAGTATTCTCCAATCTTATATGCAGCTTCCTTTCCATCATCAATATCATCTATTTTAATTTCGGATAGTTTTTCCGCTTCAGATACATTAGGGGTTACAAGAAGTGTTTTTTCAAGAAGATATTTCTTTAAAGCATCAGCTATTTCCATCTTTGCAAGTGCATCTCCTGCACTAGCTACCATCACCGGATCAACAACTATGCTTAAATTGTATTCATCGACCTTTTTACTTACAAGTTGGATTATTTCTTTTGAGTATAATAATCCTGTCTTTGAGTATTTGATAGTGTACTCATCAAAAATGGAATCTATCTGTTCTGAGATATATGTAGTGCTAACAGGTTCAACAGAAAACACTTTTTTAGGGTTTTGTGCAGTGAGTGCAGTGACTGCTGCACAAGCATGAACACCATGTGCTGCCATGGTCTTGATGTCAGTGCTTATTCCTGCTCCTCCAGATGGATCGAATCCTGCAATTGTCAGTCCTATCATAATATCACACAAATATTTTTTTTTTTTTTTAAGTTATGATTTTTAAAAAATGAAACTAAAAATTAAAAACTAAAAATAAGTTTAATAAGATAAATCTTAATAAATCATTCATCTCTAGTGACCTTAAGCCTTTCATGGCCACGGAATGATTCCACTTTGATTCCAAGTGATTCCAAGTATCTCTTGGTTTCTGTTCCATTTCCGTGAAGCATGATTTCTCCAAGGTCTTCAGTGGTGTTAACATCAAGTGCCATATAGAATGAGTCATGAACCAATGGGACCAATTTCTTCCTTTCAGCCTCTTCAATATGCTTTTTGAAACTGAATCCTCCGAATTTCATGTCAATGGACAATGGCTTGATGATCAATGCATTTGTTCCTCCACCTTTTGAAGGAACTATGATGAAATCAAGGTTTTTAGCTTGGTCGATTAAAAGCTTGATGTTTGTCTTGCCAATCAATGGAATGTCAGATGGCAAGATTATGACCTTTCTTGTTTTTTTTCTGGACCATTTCATAGCTTGCTTTAAAGCTTTGTTTAAAGGGCCTTCATCACCATTTTTTGAAGCTTTAGATGACTTGTGGTCCTCTTCAACAAGTGCAGTAAGTTCCAATTCCTCTGCATATGCCAAAACCTCTTCATCCTTGCTTATTATTATGATATCATCTACAATAGGCTTTAATGTGATTGCAATGTCCTTTAGCATTGCCTTTAAAAGATTCTTTCTCTCATCAGGTGATAAGAAAGGAGATAATCTTGTTTTAGCATTTGCAAATTGGTTCACTGGAATTATTGCATAAATCTTATCCATTTTCATTCCTCTCATGATTTTTATCAGTCTTTTTTAAAGTATTTTGGTCAAGGTTTTTGACCGAAGGTCAAAAAGCTTGTTAGTAAGTTTTAGCCATTAAAGCTAAATGTTTAGCTGGGTTTCCACAATGTGGACAGACCTTATCGGTTTCAATATCCTCTTCATTGATACCAAGGATATCCACGCCGGTTTCCTCTTCAATCGCTTTTCCACATTCCTCGTCTCCGCACCAGTAGAACTTAACGACCTTTCCTTCATCAACAATGTCAGAAACATTGTCAAGACTGTCTAAGGTTACTATTTTCTCTTCCTGTTTAGCCCAGGAATTAGCTTTCATGTTTTCTTCAACTTCAACTAATAAGTCTGATACCTTTTCAGCAATGTCGTCGTCTAAGCTTACTTCAATCTTTTCACCAGTGTCTCTTCTTCCAAGGATTGCTACATTGTTGTTTAAGTCTCTTGGTCCTAATTCGAATCTGAGAGGAGTTCCTTTAAGTTCCCAATCAAAGAACTTTTTACCAGGTCTGATGTCTCTTGTATCCATTTGGACTCTTATTCCTTTAGCTTCCAATGCATCCTTGATTTCATTACATTTAGCCATTACTTCCTCTCCACCATCCTTGAAGATGATTGGAATGATAGTGATTTGCTTTGGAGAGATTTCAGGAGGCAATTGAAGACCTTTCTCATCTCCATGAGCTGCAATTGCTGCTGCAATCACTCTGTCAGAGATACCGTAACAGGTTTGATAAGCATATTCATGGTTTCCTTCCTTGTTCTCGAAGGTGATTTCAAAGGTATGCGCAAAGGTTTGGCCTAAGTTGTGAACAGTACCAATCTGCAATGTCTTTCCATCCGGCATGATTGTATCGAATGCCATGGTGTATTCTGCACCTGGGAACTTGTCCCATACAGGTCTTTTGCTGATGAGATAAGCGATTCCAAGTCCGTCAAAGAATTTCTTGTAGAGTTCGATACCTGTTTCAACCTGTTCTGCAGCCTCTTCAGCGCTTGAATGAACTGTGTGAGCTTCTGCAAAGGTAGTGATTTCCCTTACTCTAATGAGAGGCCTTGTATGTTTGGTTTCATATCTGAAGGTGTTTACAACTTGGTATTGCTTGATAGGAAGGTCAATGTGTGATCTGACCCATAATGCGAACATAGGATACATTGCGGTTTCACTGGTTGGTCTGATTGCAAGCTTTTCGTTCAATTCTGTTTGGCCACCATGGGTAACCCAGTATACCTCATCTTCAAATCCCTTTACATGAATTCCCTCTTTTGCAAGTTCCGCTTCTGGAATGAGTAAAGGAAATAGGGTTTCATCATGCTCTTTGTCCATCAAGTCTCTAAATATGTTTAAAGTTGCTCTTCTGATTTGAAATCCATAAGGACGCCATACAGCCATTCCCTTAATAGGATATCTTGAATCGGTTATATCTGCATTTTCTAAAATGTCATGGAACCATTCACTAAAATTTTCCACATTATCACCTAATTTCAATAAAATAATAAGTTTTAAATTGTCAAATCATTAATAAAATTCTCATTTTATTTTTTATCATTGATTTATAGTTATAATAGTATTATTATGTAATTAATTTATTATATAGTTTATTAATGAAGAATTTTAAAGCAAAACTTATTTAATTTATTGAAAACATATATTAAAATAATATTAAATAACATGCTAAAAATTTAAGAATATTATAGATTCTAAAAATTATTCAATGGAAAATGATTAGGGATATTATAGGCTCTAAACAATTATTCAATGGAAAATTGATTTTTAAGGAGATAATATGGATTCTAAAACAATTCAAATGCCAAGAGAGGTGCATATTGGACCTAATGTCCTTGATGATATAGGGGAAATATGCAAGAATTTACGCTTGTTTGATGAAGCTCTTGTCGTATCCGGTTTTCATACATTTGATGTGGCAGGTAAGCGAACAGTGGACGCTTTGGAAAAGTCTGACTTTGGAGTCGAAGTTGTAAAGGTCAAGGACGCTTCAATGGGGTCTGTTGAAAAGGTGCAAGAAAGAATAGCTAACGCTTCTGTAGTGTTGGGTGTTGGTGGAGGAAAGATCATTGATGTAGCAAAGCTTGCTTCCACAAATGCTCATAATTATTTCATTTCCGTTCCAACAACCGCTTCCCACGATGGTATAGCATCACCAATGGCTTCAATAAAGAATGATATCGGATCAGTTTCCAAAAGCGCTAATTCTCCAATGGCTGTTGTTGCTGACACTGGCATTATTAACGATTCTCCTTTTAGATTAATTGCTTCCGGTTGTGCAGATATAGTCTCTAATTACACTGCAATAAAGGATTGGAAATTGGCGTACAGATTAAGAAATGAACCATACAGTGAGTCTGCCGCTGCATTGTCTGAAATGACTGCAAAGCTTATCATAAACTCTTCCGACAGCATAAAAGAAGGGCTTGAGGAAAGTGCAAGAATTGTAGTGAAGTCATTGTTCAGCAGTGGTATGGCAATAAGCATTGCAGGATCATCAAGACCAGCAAGCGGTTCTGAACACTTGTTCAGCCATGCTTTGGATAGAGTTGCCAAAAAGCATGCATTGCATGGTGAGCAATGTGGTGTAGGAACAATCATGATGATGCATTTGCATGGTGGAGACTGGAAAGCCATTCAAAACATATTAAAGACAATTGGCGCTCCAACCACTGCAGCTGAATTGGGTGTAGATGATGATGAGGTCATTGAGGCATTGACAATTGCACATACAATTAGGCCGGAAAGATATACCATTTTAGGTGATAATGGTCTTACAAGAGATGCAGCCATTAAGTTGGCTAAGAAGACAGAAGTCATTTAATAGTTTTAGCTTAAATTAAAAATTTATTTTCCTATTGGTTTAGATAATTGGATAATTAGGCTTAAATTAAAAATTCATATTTCCTTTTAAGTTTTTAGTGTGTTCATTAAGTTTAAGATTTATAAGGAATGATTATATGATTACATTGATTGGTAAGGAATTGGCAAAGGAAGGAGTGAGCTTTGTATTTTATGAGCCCACAGAGGAGTGTTCAGACTGCAGGTTCAAGGCTTCATGTGTAGACTCCCTAAAGAAAGGCCATAGGTATACGATTACAGAAGTTAGGGACGTTGAACAGAAATGCCCTATCCACGAAAGCGATAAGGTTCAGGTGGTTGCTGTTGAGAATGCTGAATTCACTATCCTAACCGATTCAAAAGGGGTCTTTGAAGGATCAAGCTTTGACTTCAAGCGTCAAGGATGTTCAAATAAGGACTGTGACTATAGGGAAATGTGCTTCCCCGATGGAATCTCCAAAGAGGAGAAGGGAGTTTATGTAAAGGATTTAGGCAAGTTCAAGGACTGTCCTAAAGGAAACGCATTGGTTAAATGCACAGTTAAAATTCAAGATAAATAATTTAATTTATAATGCATTGTTAAAATTCAAGATAAATAATTTAATTTTTTATGCATAGTTTCAATTTACGATAATTAGTTTATATTATTATGATTATTATTCGGTGTTAATTATGAGTCAAATGAAAAAGGATTGCGGTTATGCTGCAGCTGATTTGGTAAAAGACGGTCAGGTTTTAGGTCTTGGTACAGGTTCAACCACCCTTTACTTTATTGAAAAGGTAGGTATGAGAGTAAGGGATGAAGGAATTGAAGTCATTGGAATTCCAACTTCCTTCCAATCAAGATTGCTTGCTCGCCAATGGAACATTCCACTTACAGACCTTAGCGAACATGAAATCGATTTGGCTGTTGATGGTGCTGATGAAATCGATCCAGACTTCAATTTAATCAAGGGTGGAGGAGCAGCACACACTTTGGAAAAGATTGTCGATTATTCTGCAGATGAGCTTGTCATCATTGCAGATGAATCCAAGCTTGTAGATGTCTTAGGGGCTTTTCCACTTCCTATTGAAATCATTCCAGAGTCCTTGAATCCAGTTACAAAGGCATTGGAGGATATGGGTGGTAAAGTGGACATAAGAATGGGTCAAGCTAAGGACGGTCCTGTAATAACCGATAACGGCAACTTCATCTTGGATGTTGCTTTTGGTGAAATAGACAATCCTATACCTATGGAAAAAGAGTTGAATACCATTCCTGGTGTTGTAGAGAATGGATTGTTCACTGAAATGGTAGATAAGGTCATTATCGGTTCTAAAGACGGTGTAAAATACTTATAGTTTTTATGCTGTTTTTCTTTTTTTCAAATTTCATCTAT
>SUTG01000057.1 GCA_015063035.1 Methanobrevibacter olleyae | reverse complement strand
GCGGTGCTATGAGTGGTGGTTCTGCTTCCAATTGTACTTTCACTGGCAATTCTGCTTCAGTCGCTGGCGGTGCTATGTATGAGGGTTCTGCTTCCAATTGTACTTTCACTGGCAATTCTGCTTCAGGCGCTGGCGGTGCTATGAGTGGTGGTTCTGCTTCCAATTGTACTTTCATACTTAATTCCGCATCAGAATATGAATTTGATGATACAGAGGATACTGAGTGTGATGATGATTGTACTTTTATTGTTCCCCAATTCAGCGTCTATGACTTCACTTCCACTTATGATTCCGGTGAAAAGTTATTATTCAATTTAACTTACGAAAATCAGAATTATGATGATTTTAACACTACAATTAAAGTTTATCAAAACGATGCATTAATAGGCACTTATTATGCTTTAAGTGGTGAAAATGGAGGATGGATTGTTAATTTAACCGAAGGCATATACCACATTGCTTTAAGTCTTGAAAGATTTTCTAAAATTAATGAGGCTATGGCAACAATATACATAACCCCAATTCCAACTACAATTTCAGCACCTAATATCACTGCCACATATAATAATGAGGATTATTGGGTAGTTGCTCTATTGGATAGTGAAGGAAAACCAATCAGCAATGCTCAATTGAGTGTTGATTTTAATGAGGAAACTGTAAATTATACCACTAATGAAAATGGACAGATAGAAGTGCCTATAAAAGGTTTATTGCCAAACACATATATTGCGACATTAAGCTATGCAGGCAATGACCTTTACAATGGATCAAGTGCCACTGCAAAAGTGACTATTAGTAAAATCAATACAAAGTTAACTGCTTCTAAAGTGACAGCAACATACAATGTAAACAAATATTTGCTAATCACATTAAAGGATGCCAGTGGAAATGTCTTAGCCAATAAAAAAGTTAGCGTTAAAGTCGGATCAATAGCTAAAAACCTAACTACAAATGCTAAAGGTCAAGTATCTGTTCTAATATCAAAACTGCTTCCAAAAACATATGCAGCATCAATTAGTTTTGCAGGAGACAGCTATTATAACAAGTCTTCAGCAAAAGCAACTGTAGTGATAAAAAAAGCAAGCCCTAAATTAACTGCAAAGGCAAAGACATTTAGGGTTAAAGTGAAATCCAAAAAATACAAAATTACCTTAAAAAACAATAAAGGGGCAGTAATGAAAAACACTAAAGTTACTTTAACCGTCAATAAGAAAACTTATAGTGCAAAAACCAATTCTAAAGGAATAGCTACCTTTAAAATTACTAACTTAAAGAAAAAAGGTAAATTCACCGCAGTTATCAAATATGCAGGAAACAAATACTACAACAAAATAACTAAAAAAGCAACTATAAAAATTATTAAGTAGATGTATATATAACATCTACTACCTTTTTCTTTTTTTTAAAATCTCATTTATAAGAATTTTTAACTATTTTTTTAATTCTCAATTATTTTCTCTAAACTTCTTTAAAACATAATTATATTAAATATTAATTTAATTCTAAATTATTTGTTAAAAATTATAAGCTTTTTATAATAAATTATTTTTAATAATACATAAAATTTTAAATGATAAAATACTATAAATTAATATAAAAAAATTAAGTGTGAATTATGTTTGAAGAATTGCATGAATTGTTAGAGGACAAAAGGATATCAAAGAATGAGCTATTGGCTATTTTAAAGGAAAAAGCTCAAAAGATATCTGTTTTTGATTTGATGGAGGCCAATCAGTATATACTTCAGGATGTGGAGTTTGTACAGGACAGATATCAGGATGACTTCCGTCAAGCTTATGTTAAGCAATTCATCGGCCATATAAACAATATAAAAAATGACAATACAGATTATGACAGCAGAGGCAAAAAGGAGAGAATTGATAAGAAACAGTTTGAAGAGTCATTAGAGGATTTGCATAATGTTTATGATGGCGTGGACTTTGACAAGGATAAGGTACAGCTCATTTACTGCTTGGTTTCTTTATATGCCACTTTCATATTGAATGAACCTATTCATTCACTGGACACTCCTTTCCCAGGCAATTTGAAGATTAAAAAGTTAGGTAAGTTTTATTATTGTCCTGTCAAGGCAACTCAAAAGAATACTGAAGGGGCAGTTTGCAATATCTGCATTTCACGTGAGATTGATTATGATCCTAAACTAAATGCCAGCAGTTAAGGATTATTTTTTAATTTTAAATCTTCATTTTATTTTTTTCAATAATTATTTATAATTTATACAATAAATTACTATTAGAAATATTTAAGTAGGGATTCTATGGCAGCTCCAAAAACAATTATTGATTTAGTTGAAACTTTTAAAAAGAATGAACATATTTATACCAATGGTGATTTATTTGATGAAGAAAACACCAAAACTGATTTTATTAATCCATTCTTTGAAGCCTTAGGATGGGATGTAACAAATAAAAAGCATAGAAGCCCACAGTTTAAAGATGTTGTTTATGAAAAATCTATAAAAGTAGGAAATAAAACTAAAGCGCCTGATTATGAATTCCGTGTAGGTGGAACTCCTATATTTTTTGTGGAAGCTAAAAAACCAAGTGTAAATCTTGAAACTGATAAGAGCCCTGCTTTTCAAGTAAGGAGATATGGTTGGAGTGCTAAACTTAAATTATGCATATTAACTGATTTTGAAGAGCTTGCAGTTTACGAAACCACAACTAAACCTGATAAAAAACAAAGTGCGAGCATTGGAAGAGTAAAATATTATCATTACACTGAATACATTGAAAAATGGGATGAAATATCATCCATTTTCTCAAAGGAAGCAGTTTTAAATGGCGACTTTGATAACTTTGCAGACTCTAATTCCGATAAAAAGAAAAGAGGCACTGGTGAGGTAGATGATGAATTCCTTAAGGAAATGGAGCATTGGAGAGATTTATTGGCCCGTAATATTGCCTTGAGAAATAAGGATTTAAATGAGGATTCCCTAAATTATGCAGTCCAAATTACTATTGACCGTATTTTATTCTGTAGAATGGCTGAAGATAGAGGAATAGAAAAATATGGAACTCTTTTGGAATTAACCAAGAAAGATAATATTTATCAACACTTAATGGAAATATTCAGAATAGCAGATTTAAAGTATAATAGTGGTTTATTCTGTTTATCAGCAGACCCTGATAGACATATTAATCGTGATATGGTTACAGAACATCTCACAATTGATGATGGGGTATTTAAAGAGATATTCACTGGTCTTTATTATCCAAACAGTCCTTATGAATTCAGTGTCATTTCTCCTGAGATTTTAGGGCAAGTATATGAACAGCTTTTAGGCAGCATTATTCGTCTCACTCCATCACATATGGCAAAGGTTGAAGTAAAACCTGAGGTTAAAAAAGCAGGTGGTGTATTTTACACTCCGCAATATATTGTAAAATATATTATAAAGAATACTTTAGGTAAATTATTACAAGATAAAACACCAAATCAAGTTTCAAAACTTAAAATACTTGATCCTGCTTGTGGTAGTGGAAGTTTTTTACTTGTAGCCTATCAGGAATTATTAAATTATCATTTAGATTATTATAATAAATTAGAAAAACCTCCAAAAAATGTTATTTATCAAGGCAAGGATGGGGAATGGAGATTAACCATCACTGAAAAGAAAAGAATTCTTAGAAATAACATTTATGGGGTTGATTTAGACTTTTTAGCAGTTGAGGTTACAAAGTTATCCTTACTTTTAAAAGTGTTAGAAGATCAAAATAAGGATGTTGTAGAGCAACAACAAAAATTATTCCATGAACGAGTTTTACCTGATTTAAGTAATAATATTAAAAATGGTAATAGTTTAGCTTCTAGCGATATACTTGAAAAAGATTTATCTGATGATGAAATTAAAAGTATAAATCCTTTTGATTGGGATGATGAATTTGAATCAGTGTTTGAGAATGGTGGATTTGATGCTATTGTTGGAAATCCCCCATATATTAAAATGCAAATTTTAAGAAGTATTTATCCAAAATCAAGTGATTATTATAAAGAGAAATATGAAACTTCTTCAAAAGGAAATTATGATATCTATGTGCTTTTTGTTGAAAAGGCACTTCAATTATTAAATGATGAAGGAAAAATGGGCTATATTTTGCCACATAAATTCTTTACAGCTAGTTATGGAAAGCCTTTGCGAAAAATAATTGCAGAAAATAAAAATTTATATAAAATAGTGCATTTTGGAGACCAACAAGTCTTTGATAATGCCACTACTTACACAGCTTTATTATTTTTGAATAAGAAAATTAATAAAACATTTGAATATGATAGAATTTCAGATTTAGAACAATTTAAGAATGGGCATTATGTTGAAGAGGATAATATTCTTGATTTTTCAAGAGTTACATCTGATGAATGGGTTTTTGTTTCTGGTGATGAAGAAAAGGTATTTTATAAATTATATGATATGCCTCATAAGATTGTTGATTATACAACCCTGTCAGTAGGTCTTCAAACTAGTGCAGATAAGGTTTATATCATGCCTTTAATTGAAAAATCAGAAAAAACTTCAAAAGTAGAGTCTAAAGAACTTAAAGAGAATTTTATCATCGAAAATGATATTTTAAAACCATTATTAAAAGGTAATGAAATTAAAAGATATGGATATCCAGTTAATAATCATGTTCTTATTTACCCCTATGCCTTCGATTCTAATGAAATAATACCTTTTACTAGAAAGGAAATATCTCAATTTGAATTATGTTATGAATATTTAAAATTAAATAGGGATAAATTATTAAAAAGAAGTAATGTTGATTCTCGTAATTGGTGGATTTATCCTTATCCAAAGAATTTAAAAGTAATGGCCAAACCTAAAATTTTATATCAAGTTTTAAGTCAAAAAGGTTCTTTTACTTTAGATGAAAAAGGAGAATTTTACTTTGTTGGTGGTGGAAATGCAGGAGGATATGCTATAACTACTAAGAACAATAATATCAGTGAATTAAAATACTTATTAGGTATATTAAACTCTAAATTAACATCATTTTTTATTTCAAAAGTAGGATCTTGCTTTAGAGGGGGATATTACTCCTTTGGAAAACACTCTTTTGAAAAATTCCCATTACCTTCTGAAAAATTAGAAAATGAAGAATTGGAAAATCTTGTTGATAAAATGATTAATTTGAATAAAGAATTATCAGAAGCTATTGTTCCAAGAGATAAAAAACTTCTTAAAAAACAAATTGAAATTACAGATAATCTAATTAACCACTTAGTTTATGAATTATATGGTTTAACTGATGAAGAAATTAAAATTATTGAGGAAAGTATTAAATAAAGCTAATTAGAATTTACTCATATGTTTGTGATAGGATGTTTGAAAAGTTTGATGCATTGATAGGTGAAGATGATAAGATATCAAAGGATGATCTTATGATTGTCTTAAAGGAAGAGCTTACTGATGTTTCTGTTTTTGATATGATGATCATATCTGCTGAAATCATTGAAAACAACAAATATGTTCAGGAATCCTATCAGGAAAAAAGCAAAAAGATTTACATAGACTTTTTCTTAAACAGAGTCAAGGAAATAAGAAGCAATGATACTGTTTATAATGATTATTTCAATAGGGATGACTTTGTAGAAAAATTAAACCAATTAAAAGATATTTACAAACTTGTTTCTAAAGACAGAAAAAACAAAAGCCCAATTATTAATTTGGTGGTATGCCTTTACACTACATTTGTGCTTGATGAGCCTATTCATCCTATTGGAACTCCTTTCCCTGGCTCATTAGAGGTTATAATGGAAAATGGAGTTTATTATTGTCCGGTTAAAGAGGCCAATATTGATACTCCAAATTCTGTATGCAGACTTTGTATAGCTGAACAGTTGGATTTTTAATTAATATTATTGGAATTTTTATAATTATAAAATTATTAAGTTTTTAAAATAGTGATACTATGGTAGATGGAAAAACAATGATTTTGGGAGTTATTGGAGATCCTATTGAACACACTTTCTCTCCAGCAATGCAAAATGCTGGACTTGATGCTTTAAACTTAAATTACATTTATCTTCCATTTCATGTCAAACCAAATGGATTGAAAGAATGCATTGAAGGTGCAAAGGCTATGGGCATACAAGGTTTGAATGTTACAATACCACATAAAACCAATGTCATGAAACACCTTGATGAAATCGATCAAGTAGCTTCAATGATTGGTGCAGTAAATACCATTCAATTCATTTTTGATGAAAATAATGAATCGTCCAATCAAAATAATGAAATCAATGTTACAACAAAAGGATTCAACACTGATGGATATGGATGTCTCCGTGCAATTAATGAAAAAACTTCAATAAATAAGAAAAAAGTTACTATCACGGGTGCAGGTGGAGCAGCAAGGGCAGTTGCATTTCAGATAGCAAGCAGTGGAATTGATGAGTTGTCAATATTGAATCGTAATTTCACCAAAGCGGAATCACTTGCAAATGATTTAAGATCCAATTTAAGCAATGCAGGAATTGATATTAGTATAAATAGCTGTGAAATGGATTATCTGAAAAAAGAATTGGACAGTTCAGACATATTTATAGACACAACACCTATTGGAATGTATCCTAATGTGAATGATAAGCCAATAGCAAGTGCAGATATGCTTCATGAGGGTCTTGTTGTAAATGATATAGTTTACACCCCTATGGAAACATCCTTGATAAAAGAGGCTAAAAAAGCCAATGCACAAGTTGTTTATGGATATGAGATGCTATTGTATCAAGGAATCAGAAGCTTTGAGATATGGTTAGGTAGAGATGCTCCAGCAGATGTAATGGAAAAGGCATTATTGGATGTTTTAGGTATTTAAGTTTAATTTTTATTTTAATTTTTTTTAGTGATAATATGGATGATTTTCTATCAAGTTTTGTTTTGAATGAGGAAAAAAAGGAACTTTCTGATTCAAAGAAGGATGTCATGAAGTTCTTAAAGCAAATAGGTGTTGATACCCGTTTTGTCAGTTTCTTTGATGATGATGGAGACATTAGGCTTTATATAGAAAATCTTCGCTTTTCAAAGTTTTCCAAAAAAAGAAGAGAAACCTTCAACAGGCATTATTCTGATATAGAAGTGGTAAGGTCATCTCTTTTTCAAAAGATCTGTTCAAGGTCTTCAAAGACATTGGCAGAGTCCTTAAGCCCAAAGGAAAGGATTCTCATTCCAAGAATGGATAATGATTACAACAAGTTTTTATACATAGTGATTGAGCCTTATTCAAGAAAATATGGCATAAGATTCATTGAATATGATGAAAATATCAGTGCAGATGACTTTGATTCTGTAATATCTCCATTGAACCTTAATCAGGAAGTGAATCATATCCTGAATGATATCTTTGATGGAAAGGGAATCGAATGGGATAGGAAATTGGACTTATCCAATATTTATGATTTGGACTTAATGGATAAGGACATCATATTTCCATTCATCAATGTTCCTCAAGAGTGGATAAATGACTTTTTAGGCATTGAAAAGGAATATGAAATAGACTATGAAAACGAAGACATTGCAGAGTCATTCATGGGATTCCTGACTGAAATCAATCCGCAATTCAAGGAAAATGTATTGGCTGCATCTTCATTTTTGGAAACTCATCAAAAATAATAAAATATGGAAAATAATTAAACATAGTTAAATAGAATAAAGTATAAATAATATAATTAATTATTAATTCAAAATATTTTTTGTGATTATATTAAGAGGTTTTAACATGGCAAATGAAATTACTTTGGAATTAACTGATGAGCAATTTGAAAGATATCAAATCATGCAAGAAAATGGTTTGAGCGTAGGTGAAGCTATAGACTTGATTTTCTATTTACGTGACCATTATGGAGTTCGTAATGATCAGCTTCTTGAAGAAAGGCTTGAACAGTTAGCCATTAAAAAATCAAAATTAGAAGATGAAATGGAAAAAACTGACAAGGATTTAACTCCAGAGTTAGAAAAAGTAACTGCAGAAATGGATGTTATTAACAAATTAAAAAACACTGCATATGACTTTGAAGCTAAAGAGAAAATCTTGGAAAAAGAATATGCTGCTATTGATGACTCCTATGAAATGAAGGTTCAAGCTCATAAGCGAGGAATCAAATGGGGTAAATTCTTCGACAGTATTTTATGATTTCCATTTTTAATCTTTTTCTTTTTTTCATTTTATTTTAAATTTTTACTTAAATCCCTTATTTTTCTTTATTTTTAATTTAAACTATTTTAATCTATTTTTACAAAATTTAATCATATGAATTTTTTTATTCGGATTTTTCAAATTTTAGATTCATAAGATAAGTTTTATATAATAAATTAAACTAATATTTTATTGAGTTTCATTATGGATTTTTTTATATAAAAACAATAAAAAAATTCAAATAAATTCAAAATTATTAAATCAATTAGGAGTGGATTTGTCTGACAAAATATATTATAATTACTGGTGGAGTAGTAAGTTCCATTGGAAAAGGAATTACCTCTGCATCCATTGGCCGCATATTACGTTCCTACGGCTTGAAGGTTGCAGCTATTAAGATTGACCCATATTTAAACTGGGATTCTGGTACTTTAAACCCATACCAACATGGAGAAGTGTTTGTAACTTATGACGGTATGGAAACTGATCTTGACTTAGGTCACTATGAAAGGTTCTTGGACGTAGAGCTTCCAGGAATATCTAACATCACTACCGGAAAGGTCTATCAATCAGTTATTTCCAAAGAAAGAAAAGGTGATTTCTTAGGAGCTTGTGTTCAAATTATCCCTCATATCACCAATGAAATCAAGGAAATGGTACGTGAAATCTCCGCTAAGGATGACTATGATGTCGTTCTTGTTGAATTGGGAGGTACCGTAGGGGATATTGAAAGCCAACCATTCCTCGAGGCATTAAGACAATTGAGAAACGAGGAAGGCTCTGAAAACGTCATGTTTGTACACGTAACCTTCGTTCCATACTTGGACGCTGCCGGTGAATTCAAGACAAAACCAACTCAACACTCTTCAAAAGAACTTAGAAGTATGGGTATCAACCCTAACATGATTGTTTTAAGAAGTCAAAAGCCTATAGATGACGACTTGAAAAGAAAAATCGCCCACTTCTGTGACGTGGAATTTGATGCTGTTGTAAACACTCCTGATGCTCAATCAATTTATGAAGTTCCTTTGGTATTGGACAGGGAAAACGCTGGCCAGTACATTTCCAATAGGATTAATTTGGGAATTGACTTTGAAAATGACAAGAATACTCTTAACGAATGGGCAGAAATTGTAGATTCCCTTAAGATTCAAGATCCAGTAGTTACAATTGGTATTGTAGGAAAATACGTGGAACTGGAAGATGCATATATCAGTATCAGAGAATCCTTGCACCATGCAGCAGCTAAGATTGGCACTAAAATGAATATTGTATACCTTTCATCTGATGTTGATGTGGATAATGAAGAGGAATTGAAGGCGTTCCATGAAGAGCTTTCCAAGCTTGACGGCATCCTCATTCCTGGAGGATTTGGAGACCGTGGGGTAGAAGGTAAGCTAAGCGCTGTTGATTATGCAATAGAAAATGAGGTTCCTATCTTCGGTATCTGTTTAGGTATGCAATGCATGGTAATCCAATTTGCAAGAAGAATCGGAATGGATGGTGCAAACAGCAGTGAATTCAAAGATGACCTCGAATACCCAGTTATTGACATGATGGAAGAGCAAAAGAAAATCAAGAACATGGGTGGAACAATGCGTTTAGGTGCTTATGACTGTAAATTGATTGACGGCACCAAAACAAAAGAGGCATATGGTGAAGACTTGATTCAAGAAAGACACAGACACAGATTCGAATACAATAATGAATATAGGGATGTATTAACTGAAAACGGTCTTGTCATTGCAGGAACAACTCCAGATGATTTCTTGGTTGAAATCGTTGAATTGCCAAATCATCCTTGGTTTATTGGATGTCAATTCCATCCAGAGTTCAAGTCAAGACCAAACAATGCACATCCATTGTTCGCTTCATTTGTAAAAGCGTCTTTTGAAAACAAAGAATAAACAAACTTTTAGAAAAAGTTTGATCAAAATTCTTTATTTTTTTATTCTATTTTTTACTATTTTCTAAATTTTATCTATTTTTAACTATTTTAAATTAATTTATTTTTTTTTTTCTTCATTGACTTCACACAATTCTGATTTTGTGATTTTGTGATTTTGTGCAATTGATATTTTTATTTTTTTCGCATTTCAAATCATTTTATATTGAATCAAGACCTATTTAATAACATATTCAATCAAAAAAATTATTAAAGGGGTAATATGAGCGAAATAAGTAAAAATAATAAAGAAATTGGAAAAACAATTGCTACAAAGGTTCCAATAAATATCCATAATCAATTGATGAATCTTATAGAAAATGGCGATTACTTAAGCATTTCAGACTTTTTAAGGGAAGCTATTAGGGAACAGTTAAAGACTTATAAGGTTGCCAATTTCAGGGAAATCAATTATTTTGATGCAAAGAAGGAAGTGATCAGCTATTTTTTAAGATATGAGGATTGCTTTTTGGATGAGATAGCTATTGAACTGGAACTTGATTTTGAATTGGTCTTGAACATAATCAATGACCTCATAGATGAAGGAAGGGTTGCAATGATTTCAAATGAGGAACTCTTTGAAAAAAGAGGGATTGATAATACTAATATTTCTCCCACAAGGGATAATGATTCTCCCTATAAGATAGAGGGGAAGCGTTTGATTGTCGAATCACGGTCTAAGGATTATGAATTCATAAGCATAAGGCACAATGTGGATTACAAATCCATTTTTAAAAACAACGGTGTGGTACTTGAAAATGCATCAGTGATCTTCTCTCAAGGCTATTCATTCATTAAATAGATTTCTTCCATATTTTTTTCTTTTTTTTTAAAATTTTATATTTTTACATTTTCATTAAACTTTTTTAAATAGCTTGTAATTTACGATATGATTTTATTTTTTATATTTAAGTTTAATTTAGACTTTAAAATCAATATTAAAATCAATTAGTAGTTTAATATCTATAAAAACTACTATATTTAAATATAATGAAAAAATAATATCAAATTGTCTTATAAAAATAATTTAAGTCTATTAAATTCATTTTTTAAGACAGCAATTCTATTTTATTTAATTTCTATTTCTATTTCAGAAAATAGGGTCCTAAAATAGGATTGGAGCACTAATTAATTAGTAAGACTTGGAGGTTTCCTCTTGTATAGCATTATTTTTATTGGGAATATTATGGATTTGTTTAATCATTCTCTTGGCAATTATCATCTTTTAATCAAATCATAATATTCCCAATAAAAATAATG
>SUTG01000056.1 GCA_015063035.1 Methanobrevibacter olleyae | reverse complement strand
CTACCACTGCAGTAATCATTGCTGGGGAACTCCTCAAAAAATCTGAAACCTTATTAGATATGGACATTCACCCAACCATCATTGCTATGGGTTACAGACAAGCAGCAGAAAAAGCACAAGAAATCTTAGATGAAATAGCTATTGAAGACATTTCCCGTGACATGTTAGTAAAAGTAGCTATGACTGCTATGACTGGTAAAGGAACTGAAAAAGCTCGTGAACCATTAGCAAACTTAATCGTAGATGCTGTACAACAAGTAGCTGACGATGGTGAAGTTGACACTGACCACATTAAAATCGAGAAGAAAGATGGTGCAGTAGTGGAAGAATCCACATTAATCCAAGGTGTAATCGTAGACAAGGAAAAAGTACACCCAGGTATGCCATCTGAATTGAAAGACGCAAAAGTTGTCTTAATCAACTCTCCTTTAGAAGTTAAGGAAACTGAAGTTGATGCTGAAATCAGAATCACTGACCCTGCTCAAATGCAAGCATTCATTGAACAAGAAGAACAAATGGTCAGAGATATGGTTAACAAAATCGCTGATGTCGGTGCAAACGTATTATTCGCACAAAAAGGTATCGACGACTTAGCACAACACTACTTAGCTAAAGCAGGAATCATGGCTGTAAGAAGAGTTAAAAAATCTGACATTGACAAATTAGCTAAAGCAACCGGCGCTACTGTTGTATCCAACTTAGATGACTTAACCGAAGCTGACTTAGGTCACGCAGGTTCCGTAATCGAGAAGAAAATCTCTGGTGACGACATGATCTTCGTAGAAGAATGTCAAGAACCTAAAGCAGTAACCTTACTCGTCAGAGGAAGTACCAAACACATCGTTGACGAAATCGACAGGGCAGTTGATGACGCAATCGGTGTAGTGGCTGCTACTGTAGAAGACGGTCAAGTTGTAGCTGGTGGAGGAGCTCCTGAAATCGCTATGGCTAAAAAACTCAAAGAATATGCTCAATCCATTAGCGGAAGAGAACAATTAGCAGTAACTGCATTTGCAGAATCCTTAGAAATTGTTCCTAAAACCTTAGCTGAAAACGCTGGTTTAGACAGCATCGACTCTTTAGTAGACTTAAGAGCTGCTCACGAAAAATCTGCTTACATGGGATTAAACGTATTCACTGGTGATGTAACTGACATGAAAGAAGAAGGTGTTGTAGAACCTAAACGTGTCAAAAAACAAGCTATCCAATCTGCTTCCGAAGCTGCTGAAATGATTTTAAGAATCGATGACGTAATCGCTTCCAGCGGAACCAGTGCTGGCGACATGCCTATGGACCCAGGTATGGGCGGCATGCCTCCAATGATGTAGGCAAGCTTCACGAACTTCAGTTCGTAGAACCTTGACCAAAACTCTTTCCTAGTTGGTAAGAGTTTTATCTTTAACAAATGAACCTTTTTTAAGGTTTATTTCTTTTCTTTTTTTATTTTTTTTACTTTTTTTAGATTTTTTTAACATTTATTTTATATTCAGTACTTATTTTCAATTTTAAAATTATTTTTTAATTCATCATTTCATTTTAAGATTTCTCTTTGGTTTTATATATTAAACTATCTCTAATAATTTTGCTTATTTTTTAATATATTAAACTATATGTTATTTATTTTTAATTTTAATAATTAATTATTATTTATTTTTAATATTACTTTTCAAATGCTCTTTGTTTATATTTATATTCTTTAAAAATCAATCTTTATTCAAGAATTTTTAAAAATATGTAAAGGATTTGATAAAATGTCTTTTGAAAATAAAAAAGAATGCAAAAAAGAAAACAATGAAGAAAGCAATGAAAAAATTAATAAAGGAAATTTTCATGAAGATGTGTATGTGAAAAATAGCAAAGATTATGTTTCTTGTGATCTTTCTAAATCTGGGGGTGATGGGGAAAGTGAGATTCCAATTGATCTTGAAGAAAATGACTTGAATGAATTGGCATTATTGGGATTTTTCAATGATTTTGCCTTGATTGATATGGGCATTCATGAGTTTATTAGAGAAGTTTATTTTGAAGAATAATCTTCTTTAATTTTCCCTTCATTATTTTAACATTCTCTTAATATATACTAAAATTTATTAATCATGCAATCAATATTATTAATGGTAAGATTATAATGATAAATTATGTTGGAAATGGTTAATTGAATTGTAAGATTATAATGATAAATGATTTGGAAATGATTAAATTAATGTAGGTGTTATGATGACTGATAATGAAAAAAGTCTTAGAAGTGAAGAAGAGAAGGAATTGATCATCAATGCTCGAAAACCTGTTGGTGAATTAGGGGATAAATTATTGGAACGCATGAATGAAAGTCATGAAAGCCTTGCTCAGTGGGGTGTAAGCCATTTGGACATTTCAAAGGATGATGTTATATTGGATATTGGTTGTGGTGGAGGAGTCAATGTTGAAAGATTCCTTAAAATGACTGAAAATAAGGTTTATGGCCTTGATTATTCTGAAGTGGCGGTGGAGAAATCTACTAAGCTAAATCAAAACGCTATCGATGAAGGAAGATGTGAGATTATACAAGGGTCTGTTTCTGAACTCCCATTTGAAGATAATGCTTTTGATATTGTAACAGGGTTTGAGACAGTTTATTTCTGGCCAGACTTTGTAAATGACTGCAAAGAAGTTAGAAGAGTATTGAAAGATGATGGTATAATGTTCATTTGCAATGAGGCAATTCCAAATGAGGGAGATGAACGTCAAAGGGAACTAATTGACTTATTGGATATGAAAATATTCTCTGAGGATGAGTTTGATGAGCATTTGCGTGAAGCTGGATTTTCAGATATCATATGTTTCTCAAAAAGAGGTCTGGATAGTGTAGATAGGGAATTGCTTACTGGATGGCTTTGTGTTATCGCTAGAAAATAAAAAACTCTCTTTTTTCTCTTATTTCATTTTATTTTTCTTTTTTTTTCATTTCGGATTTCATTCAGTCATTTGCTTTTATTTTTCTTATTGCTTGAGACTTTCTTCTTGATCTTTGTTTTTTCATTAATTCTTTTTTTATTAAAATTTTTGTTTTATATTGATTTCGGATTTATGTCCTAATTTTTGAGAACGATTACTATTTTTAAGTAAATTTTAAATATGATTAAATATTAATAAAATATGTTAAAGATATTTTGATTATATTTCTTATTACTTATTATTTCTTTTAATTATATTTTTAATTGTATTTAATCCAAATAATAACTAATAACAAATAGCAATTGATTAATCATATGGAGTAAATGGTGGTTAGATGAATTTAGGCTTATCAATTGGTTTGATTTCCTTAATAATCTTTGGAAATATAGAGAACTTAATTTTAGCTTCTCAAGGAGTAGTTAAAGCTGCAAATCCTCTTAAATTAGCAATATTTAGTTTAATTTGTGTGTGTTGTTGGTTAATAATTGGTACCGTTTGTACTCAGCAATTGGAAGCTTATGGTATTTACATTGAATTCATTGGTGGATTTGCTATATTTGTTTTAGGCATTCAATCAATGTTGGAAGCAGTTAGAGGTTAGTGATAGAATGTCTTCAATGAAAGATTTTATAAATGAATATAAGCCTTTCTTAGGATTGTTAATTTTCGGGAACATCGAAAACTTGGTCTTATCCGCTCAAGGTGTAATTGAAGGGGCAGATCCTTTTCTTGTAGCTGGGCTAAGTATATTGGCAGTAATTGTTTGGCAGTTTATAGGTGTTTTCGGTACAAAATCAGCTATGAAATATTCCAGACACATCGAGTTTATTGGTGGATTTGCTATATTTGTTTTAGGTATTCAATCAATGCTTCCTTTGATAAATCAATTGATTTAGATTTATCCGGTTTTCCTTATTTGAATTTAAATTATTGCCCCATTTTCTCATTTATATATCAAAAATCTTAAGTATAGAAAGATTTATATATTATGTTAACTAACATTTATATGTTGTATATTGCGGTGTTAGTCCAGCCTGGTTAAGACTCTAGCCTGCCACGTTAGAGACCCGGGTTCAAATCCCGGACGCCGCACTTTTTTTATATTGCAGCTGTGGTATAGTCTGGTTATTACTTGGGCCTTCCAAGCCTACAACCCGGGTTCGAATCCCGGCAGCTGCATCTGTTTTTCATGATTTTTTTTGACATTATTATTTTTGCTATTTTATGATTTTTTTCTATTTTTTGTAATGATTTTTTTTGACATTATTTTTTTGCTATTTTATGTTTTTTTCTATTTTTTGTAATGATTTTTTTTTGACATATTTTTTTTGCTATTTTATGTTTTTTTCTATTTTTTGTAATGATTTCATTGTTAACTGGTTTTAGTAAAGTTTTTTTAATTATTTTTTACTTATTTTTTCCTTATTTTATTAAATAAGTTTATATGTATTAAAAAATAATATTATATTAATATAAACTTATAATGAATATTTTAAGTTTTTTAGTCATTTTAAGTTTATATTTCCTTATAAAAACAAAATAAAAGATGAAACTATTGTTGAAATAAAATTATAATAAAAGATTAAGTTCTTCTGAATAAAAAGTATCATAAAAGATGAAACTATTGTTGAAATAAAAATTATATTTATTTATTTAAATAAAATATAGGTTAATAGCAATTATTAGCTATTTTAATTAAAACTAAATTATTAAATGGTTGTGATTTAATGGCAGGAATTGTTGGATATGGGGCAAATGTGCCATCATATAGAATTAAAGTAGAAGAAATCGCAAAGGTATGGGGAGATAACCCTGATTCAATCTCAAACGGTTTAATCGTTAATGAAAAATCAGTGCCTTCATCTGATGAGGATACTGCAACCATTGCAGTTAGCGCTGCAAGATATGCATTAGCTAGAGCACAAATCGATCCTCAAGATATTGGAGCGGTTTATGTCGGTTCAGAATCTCATCCTTATGCAGTAAAGCCAACAGCTACAATCGTTGCTGAAGCAATTGGAGCTACCCCTGATATGACTGCAGCAGATTTGGAATTTGCTTGTAAGGCAGGAACTGCAGGTATTCAAGCCACTATGGGTTTAGTGGATTCCGGCATGATCAAATATGGTTTAGCTATTGGAGCTGACACATCTCAAGGAGCTCCTGGGGATGCTTTAGAATACACTGCATCCGCTGGTGGTGCAGCTTATATCATTGGTAACAAAAACACCATTGCTGACTTTGGAACTACTTACAGCTTTACTACTGACACTCCTGATTTTTACAGAAGAGAAGGTCAACCTTATCCAAGTCATGGAGGAAGATTCACTGGTGATCCAGCTTACTTCAAACATGTATTTGGTGCAGCAAAAGGATTGCTTGAGAAAACAGATACAAAAGTGGAAGATTACGATTATGCTATTTTCCATCAACCTAATGGTAAATTTTACATAAGAGCCGCTACGAAATTAGGATTCAAACCAGAACAATATAAAGATGGTCTCTTAACTCCTAATGTGGGAAACACCTACTCTGGTGCTGTTCCTTTAGCACTTTCCAATGTTTTGGATAAAGCGGAACCTGGAGATAAAATATTCATTGTATCCTATGGTTCAGGTGCAGGTAGTGATGGATTTACCTTAACTGTAAATGACAGAATTGAAGAAGTTAAAAATTTAGCTCCTACAACTGAAGAAATCCTTTCTAAAAAGATTTATGTTGATTATGCAGTTTATGCTAAATTTAAAGGAAAACTTAGAATGGCATAGAAAGAGGATAGTTGAGGAATTAATTATAATTATTTTATGACAAAGGTGAAAAAATGAGAGATGTTGCAATTATCGGAGCTTCCCAAACAAAATTCGGTGAATTATGGGACAGTTCATTTAGAGAATTAATTTCACAAGCTGGTCTTGGAGCTATGGAAGATGCAAATCTTAGCGGTGCAGATTTAGAGGCAATGTTTGTTGGAAACATGTCTGCAGGTCTTTTCGTAGGTCAAGAACATATCGCAGCACTTATTTCTGATAGTATGGGTATGAACCCAATTCCATGTACAAGAGTTGAAGCTGCTTGTGCATCAGGAGGACTCGCACTCAGACAAGGTATTTTGGCTGTCGCTTCAGGTTACCATGATGTAGTGGTATCTGCAGGTGTAGAAAAGATGACTGATGTTGTTGATGCAACTCCAGCTATTGCTACCGCTTCTGACCAAGAATGGGAAGCACAGCAAGGAGCTACTTTCCCATCTTTATATGCTATGATTGCTCAAAGACATATGTACGAATATGGAACCACAAGAGAGCAATTGGCTATGATGTCTGTAGTAAACCATAAGAATGCTTCAAACAACCCTAATGCTCAATTCCCATTTGAAATAAGTGTGGATAAAGTATTGGCATCCTCCCCTGTTGCAGATCCATTAACTTTACTCGACTGTTCACCTGTTTCTGACGGGGCAGCAGCTATTGTTATTTGTGCAGCAGAAAGAGCTAAGGAGTTCACCGATACTCCTATTTATGTAAAGGCATCTGCACAGTCTTCTGGAACCATTGCATTGCATAGTAGAAAAGACATCACTACTTTGGATGCAACCATTGCAGCTTCCAGAAAAGCATATGATATGGCAGGAGTGACTGTAAAGGATATCGATGCTACTGAAGTTCACGATTGTTTCTCAATCAATGGATTGCTTGCAATTGAAGACCTTGGATTTGCTAAGAAAGGTGAAGGTGGAAAAGTTCTTGAGGAAGGACAAACCAATATTGATGGAGATTGTCCAATTAACCCATCTGGTGGTTTAAAAGCAAGAGGACACCCTCTTGGTGCTACTGGTATTGCTCAAGCCGCTGAAATCGTATGGCAATTAAGAGGAGAAGCAGGCAAACGTCAAGTGGATGGTGCTGAAATCGGTATGACCCATAATATTGGTGGTACTGGTGGTACTTGTGCTGTTCACATCTTTGGTAGAGATCTCAACTAGATTTCTACTTTCTTAACTTTTTTTATTACTTTTTTCTTATTTTTAGTTATTTTTTAATTTTTAGTTATTTTTTAATTTTTTTTCGCTTTTTAACTATTTTTTAGATTTTTACTATTATTCCATTTTTTTAAGTTATTTTTATAAGTTATTTTTAAAAATTGTTTATAAATTGCCTTTATAGGATATGTTTTTTATTCATCAAAAATCAGTTTATCGATGTAATCCATATCAAGAGCTTCCTCTACAATATTTGCTAATTTTTCAAGTGAATTCTCTACGCTTGTTTCAAATGGATCCTCACCAATTCTTTCTTCAAGCCCTTTGCTTTTTCTTATATGATTTAAGAATTCCCTTCTGATATTGTAGTTATTAAAGATTCCATGGAAATAGGTTCCAAATACATTTTCGCTGTATGCTCCATCGAATTGGTCATTGTCATTGTTTCCAATTCCCTTTTCTATTTTGAATAATGGCTTTGCACTTATTAGGTTTGTAGTTCCTTCATGCAATTCATAGCCTGTGACTTCCTCGCCATTGATTTTGGAAAATATTTCATGGAACATTCCATCATTGCCAGAGTCTTCATCTATCTCAATTGCAGCTAAGCTTTGCTTAACAATCTTCCCTTCTCTAATGAACTCGCTTTCAATATCCAAAAGACCTAATCCTTCCACTTCATCAAGCTTTGATTCCTTATGGTCCTTATCATATATCTTTTTTCCCAATATTTGGTATCCTCCGCAGATTCCAATGATTGGTATTTGGGACTCAGTTGACAATTCCCTGATTTTCTTTGCCAGTCCTGATTTTTCCAGTTCCATGATGTCTTCAGTTGAATTTCTGGTTCCAGGCAAAATCAATGCATCCACATCCTTTATTTTTTCCTGGTAGTTATGGACTTCAATCATTCTCACTTCAACATCATCTTCTGTGTCAAATGGGTCTATATCTGTAAAATTAGCTATTTTTGGAAGCTTGATTACTCCAATGATTATATGGTCATCATCGCTTTCGAATTCCTTAGTCCAGTCATGTTCCTTCAATGATGCGGAATCCTCTTCAGGAAGCTGCAGGTTTTCTGCATAAGGAACTATTCCAAGTACTGGAACCTTGATAATCTCTTCCAGTCTTTCAATTCCAGAGCATAACAATTCCTGTTTTCCTCTGAATTTGTTTATTATAACTCCTTTGAATCTGGACCTGTCTGCATCATCAAGCAATAGGAAGGTTCCGGCTATTGATGCAAAGACTCCTCCCTTGTCAATGTCTCCAACAAGAAGAACATTTGCATCAGCTATTTCTGCAGCGCCCATATTTGCAAGGTCCCCTTCCCTTAAGTTAATTTCAGCAGGAGATCCTGCACCTTCCATGATGATTATGTCATATTCTTTCTTTAAGTTGTTTAATGAATCTATTACCGCTTCTTTTGCTATGGCCCTATAATCTTCATCGTCCATTAGATCATTGTCTATGTCCTTTTGGGTAGCTTTTGTCTTGTCATACTTTCTAAAGAAGTCCTTGTTTCCAACTGCTTCGCCTTGAATGATTACCTGTGAACATGATTCCCCTTTTGGCTTTAGTAAAATAGGGTTCATGTCTACTGTAGGCTCTATATTTGCAGCTTTTGCCTGCAATACCTGTGCAATGGCTATTTCCTTGTTTTCCTTTGTAGTGTATGAGTTTAAGGACATATTCTGTGATTTGAATGGTGCAACCTTATATCCTCTTTTTGTATATATCCTGCAAAGTGCCGCAACGATTAAACTTTTTCCAGCATTGGAAGCAGTTCCTTGAATCATTAAACATTTTGTCATAATTTTACCCAATTTCTTGTATATTAGTTTCATTTGTTTTTTATAAAATATAAATTTTATTTGATTTTGTGGTCATTTGCATTATTATTAGATTTTCTTTTTCCGGATTCTCTTTCCACTTATTTTAGTTAATAAAAGTTACTAAAATACAAACCTTTTTATATAACTAAAATCATAAAGTTATTAAGAATGTAGTTTAATATATATTAATATATAAAATATTAATGGACATTTTATGATATTATTAATGAAATTATTAATGAAATTTTAATTAAATATTTAAAATGTAATATATTTAAAATCTAATATTTGAAGTTATAAAATTAATTTAAAGCAATAATATGATATTAACTAGAAATTAAGTAAAATTATAAAGTTAGGAGGTTTTATATGGAAGAAGATAAAGTAATGTCTACAGAAGTAGAAGAGTTAGAGTCTAAAGAAGAAATCGTAGACTCTTCTGTAGAAGATAATGTAATTGATGAAGCTGAAAAATCTGATGCAGTTGAGGAAATTGCAGAAACCAATGCAGAAAATAATGATTCCCTCGAAGTTGAGTTTGTTGAAGATGATGAGGGCAATCGCAGAATCAAACCTATGCTTGATTATGAGTCAATTTCAAACACTGCTGATATAGAAGTGCCTCCTTTGCTTATTGACCAGGTAATTGGTCATGAAGAGTCTGTTGAGACTATTAAAAAGGCAGCAAAACAAAGAAGAAATGTTCTTCTTATTGGAGACCCTGGTGTAGGTAAGTCAATGTTAGCTAAAGGAATGGCTGAACTATTGCCTCCTGAAGTTCTTCAGGATGTATTGGTTTATCCAAATCCAGAAGACAGCAATTATCCATTGATTAGAACCGTGCCAGCAGGTCAAGGTAAAAAGATAGTTAAGGCAAACAAGGCTAATGCAAAAAGCGGTGATGAGAAAAAGATGATGATTACCATGTTCGTCACTGCAGCTATTTTCGTTCTTGGATTAATGTATCAAAGAATCTTTGAAGCTATCATTGCTGCACTTCTTGTTATATTCATTTCAATGCAAATCAAGCCTAAAGTGTCCAATAGTGCTCCAAAATTGTTGGTGAACAATGGAGATAAAAGATTTGCACCATTTATGGACGCTACTGGAGCTCATGCAGGTGCATTGCTCGGTGATGTAAGGCACGATCCTTACCAATCTGGAGGTCTTGGAACTCCTGCACACGAACGTGTTGAAAGCGGTATGATCCATAAGGCACATAAAGGGGTTTTATACATTGACGAAATCGGTACAATGAGCATGAAAACCCAACAAGAGCTCTTATCTGCAATGCAAGAGAAAAAATATGCAATCACTGGTCAAAGTGAAAACAGCAGTGGTGCAATGGTCCGTTCTCAAGCTGTTCCTTGTGATTTTGTTCTTGTAGCTTCAGGTAACATTCAAGTTCTCGAAGGTATGCACATTGCTATGCGTTCAAGAATCAGAGGATATGGTTATGAAGTTTTCATGAAGGACTATATGGAAGACACTGAAGAAAACAGAAAAAAACTTGTCCAGTTCGTTGCTCAGGAAGTTAAGAATGATGGAAGAATTCCACACTTTGCAACTGATGCACTTGATGAAATCATCTTGGAAGCTAAACGTAGAGCTGGCAGAAAAAATGCATTGACTCTCAGATTAAGGGAGTTAGGTGGTTTAGTACGTTCCTCTGGTGATGTAGCTATTGAGGAAGGTGCAGACTTAGTGACTGCTGACCATGTTATCACAGCTAAAAGATTTGCTAGAACCTTAGAACAGCAAATTGTTGACAGATCAATTATCCAAAGAAAAGAATACAGTGTATTCCATTCATCCGGTGGAAAAATCGGTATGGTCAATGGTTTAGCGGTTATGGGTGACAGAAGCGGTATCGTTATGCCAATAGCTGCTGAAATGGCTCCTGCAAACAGTAAGAATGAAGGTAAGATTATCGTAACCGGTAAGCTTGGTGAAATTGCATTGGATTCAGTTCAGAATGTAAGTGCAATCATTAAGAAATACACTCAAGTTGACATTTCCAATCATGATATTCACGTTCAATTCTTGCAAAGCTATGATGGTGTAGAAGGAGACAGCGCAAGCGTTTCAATAACTGCAGCTGTAATCTCTGCTGTTGAAGGAATTCCTATTGACCAATCTGTTGCACTCACCGGTTCCTTAAGCGTTCGTGGAGACGTAATGCCTATTGGTGGAGCTACATCTAAGATTGAAGCAGCAGCGGAAGCAGGCATTAAGAAAGTTTTACTTCCTAAATCCAATATGGATGATGTAATGCTTGAGAAAAAGTATGAAGACATGATTGAAATCATTCCTATTGAAACAATTGAAGATGTTTTAGAGAATATCCTAATCAATGGTAGCAAAAAGGAAAGATTAATTAAGAAAATGAGAGAAATCAGTGGTGCTGTAACCAGTAAGGTCTCTACTGATCCTATGACTTTATCAAATCCAAGTCATAATTAATCTCTTTATTTTTCTAATTTTATTTTTTTTTAATTCTTTTTTTTATAATTCTTTTTTTAATTCATTTTTAATTTTTTTTTATTCTTTTTTTATAATTCTTTTTTTAATTCATTTTTAAAGTTTTTTAATTCTTTTTATAAGCCTCTTTCTATAATTTTTTA
>SUTG01000055.1 GCA_015063035.1 Methanobrevibacter olleyae | reverse complement strand
AAGAAATTGGGTAAGTGTTTGTAAATTTGCTTATTGTGATTATAAAAATAATAAAGAAATTGGGTAAGTGTTTGTAAATTTGCTTATTGTGATTATAAAAATAATAAAGAAATTGAGTAAGTGTTTGTAAATTTGCTTATTGTGATTATAAAAATAATAAAGAAATTGAGTAAGTGTTTGTAAATTTGCTTATTGTGATTATAAAAAAAGAAAACGTTAAATGAGGTGAAAATATGTCTGAAAACGATATAAATCCATTTTTTATCATTAAGAAAGTAAGAGAAGGGGATGAATTGAAAATGAATCAGAAATTCATAAAGATCAGAATGAATTCCAATAAGGTCATGGCTATTCATTATAAAGCCCCTATGGAAAGAACAATTGAGTTAGAGATGTTCTTTGAAAATTTCAATCCTATTGATAGAATCAATTATGATATAGGTGGAACTGGTTGGGTAGGCGCAAATTTCAGAGGCCTTATTGACGGTAAGGACGATTCATTGCCAATCGATTACGATTATAAGATTCTAATGTTGGAAGAATACAAATGTCCTAGTAAAGTTGAACTCAGGAATTTAAAGAGAAGCTCTAAATTCAGGCCTAATTTTACTTTGGCTGATTCTTAATCTTTAAATTATTTGGAGGAAAAATATGAACAGTAAAAAGACAGCGATTATTGCTATTTCAGTTTTGGCAATTGTAATCAGTTCATTATGTGCTGTTTCAGCATTTGAATTGTTTGGAATTGACATATTAGGAGGCCCTACAACTGACTTTGACAATAAGTTCATGTCTGGCACATTTAACGGTGATGTGACTCAAAATAACATTAGTGAAGATAATTTAACCAAAGGCTGGACCGATTCCTATGAAGACAAGGAGCATAACATAACCTACAATATGTCATGCGTAAAGGATGGTGAATTTATCACTGATGTTTATCAATTGCAGGGATTAGGCGCTCCAGAAATAAGAAACTACAATGACCAGCCATGGAAAATATTCTATTCACAAGCGGTTCCGGACAGCAATGTGACTGATAATAAAACATCACTGAACGATACAAACGATACAATACATGTGTATATCTGTGAAGCGGATGTCAATGGGACAGCTTATATAATCAATGTAATGTCCTATGAGAACAAAACTGAATGTGACGGTACTTTATTCTGTCCATTATATAAGGATTTCATAGGTCCTTTAGTTGAAAGCGTTGAGTTCAAGGATGCTAAAAAAGCTCCTGAAATGGCTGATCTTTTGGGTATGTCAGATGAGGAGTTTAAATTCAATAGGGAATACCTTGATGGCATTTTCAATGGTAGCATTGATCCAACTCAAGCTTAATGAAATATAAGAATCTTATTAGATTTTAACGGAATATCAATATATTCTGTTAATTTTTCTTTTTTTTATGAATCAAGTTTAAGTGATATTTATGAAAGTAACTGTTTTTCATGCTAATGAATGTGATAAAAGGAAATGCACAGCATTTAAGATGGAAAAGCAAGGAAAATGCAAGATAGTCTATAAGATACATCAGATTCCACGTGGTGCAGTTGTCTTGAATCCATTTTCCGAAAAGGCAGTTTCCTATGAAGACAGGCCACTTGTTGAAAACAAGGGTGTTGTAGGGCTTGACTGTTCCTGGAATAAGGTCTCAAAGTCAGCAAGTTTCTTCAGTTTATCTAAATATCACAGGTCTCTTCCCTTTTTAATAGCTGCAAATCCCGTTAATTTTGGAAAGCCTTGCATTTTATCAACAAATGAAGCGATTGCCGCTACATTCTATATAACCGGATTTAAGGATGAGGCACATCATATCATGGATGGATTTAAATGGGGCCATTCATTCATTGAAATGAATTATGACTTATTGGAAGCCTACAGTGATGTAAAAACAAGTGAAGAGGTAGTAAGAATACAAAATGAGTTCTTAGAGGCTCATGAGAAATAATTCTACTTATTTTATCTAAATAAACCTAACATTTATATACTATTAAAATCATATTTTATATTAATATTTATGATTACATATAAATTGTAATTCATATTATATTCTTTTTAAACTTTTAGTATGAATTTAATGAATTATTTCTCTAGAATTTTTTCATGAATTTCTATTTAAGTTATATTGATCAATTAATTCAATAAGATATGGAGGAATTATTAATGGCAAGATTTGAAGAAGCAGAAAACAGAATGTTTAATGTAAAAATCTGTTTAAAATGTAATGCACGTAATCCTGCTGGAGCTACTACTTGTAGAAAATGTGGTTACAAAGGTTTAAGATTCAAAGCAAAAGAACCTAGAGGATAGATTCACTCTATCCCTTTAAACTTAAAAGAGAATTTTTAATTCTCTTTAGATTTTTATATTAAATTTCTTATTTTAAAAACTAATTTTAACTAATTTTAACTAATTTTAACTAATTTTATAATTTTAACTGTTTTTATCAATTTTACTAATTTTAACTAATTTTAACTAATTTTATCAATTTTAATAATTTTTACAAATCTATGAATTTTAAGAAATATGCTATTTTATAATAATTTTTAATAAATTTATATTAATTTTAAATACTAATAAGTTAATAATATTATATAATTAATAGATTATTTCAAAAATAATCTAAATTAATTTACTTTAATAAATATTTTATAAATTCATTGTGTGATTTTATGGAAAATGTAGAAGCTCATTTTAAAGAAATATTAAAAACTCGTAAAATTCATTTAACTTTAATAGATCCTGATGAACAAAGTCCAGAAGAAGCTGTATCCATTGCTAAAGCGGCAATTGAAGGAGGCAGTGATGGTATTATGGTGGGAGGTTCTACTGTAGATACCGCAGCACTTGATGGAACTTGTAAGGCTTTATCTGAAAATATCGATTTGCCTATTGTATTGTTCCCAGGAAACATCAATGGTGCAAGCAAATACGCAGATGCAATCTTCTTTATGAGTTATTTAAATTCAAACAATCCTTACTGGATTATCGGTGCTCAAGCATTGGCAGCACCTGCAGTTAACAAAACTGGAATAGAAAAGATTCCTATGGGCTATGTTGTAGCTGAACCTGGTGGAACTGTCGGTTGGGTTGGAGATGCTAAATTGATTCCAAGAAACAAGCCAAAAATCCCCGCTATTTATGCTATGGCAGCTGAAAACTTAGGTATGAGATACTTCTATATTGAAGCAGGTTCCGGTGCAGATCAACCTATTCCTCCTGAAATGGTTGCATATACAAAAAGGGCTACCCAAGACATTGTTCTTGTAGTTGGTGGAGGAATCCGTGATGCAACAGCAGCTTATACAGCAGCAAAAGCTGGTGCAGACATCATTGTTACAGGTACTGTTGTAGAAGAAACCTCAGACGTTAAAGGTAAAATCCAAGAAATAGTGGCAGGAGTTCGTAAAGCTTCTCAATAGTTCTATTTCTTCTTTTTTATTTTTTTCATTATTTTAACTATTTTTTTATTTAAAACTATTTTTTAGATTATTTTAATTATTTTTTTTTATTTTAAACTATTTTTTAGATTATTTTAACTATTTTTTATTCAAAATTATCTTTTATAATTATCCCATATCCTTTTTTTAATTAATTATCAAATGCTCTTTCTAATCTTTTAAATATAACTAAACTATATATAATTATAAAATAATTTATAAGATTAAATTAATATTTTAATATATATTTAAAAATTGAAAATATCTATAATAATTTTATTAGGTTTTTATCATGTTAAATTCGTTATATGCAGAGGCCATTAGAAAAAAAGGGCTAATAAATGAACCTTTAGAGGAATATAAGGAAACAAAAATAGACATTGAATCCAAATGGCATGAAGAAGAGATCATTGCAAGTGATTCAAATCCTATTCTTGCTGCAGGTGATGGGAGCTATAACAAAAAGAAATATCTTAGCTTCAATTTCTATGCTGTAGCTGCACAATCTATCATTTACAATCCAAATGATACAGAATCAAAACTAAAGACAATCGAATCTGCAGAGCTTGATATAATACCTCATCAATCATTCTTGGAGGAAAGATTGAGGAATATGATGAGCATATTTGAGATAAAGACTGCAATAAAGACATTCAATGATTTTGATATAGACTATTATATGGATGATGGATCCATTTTAGGGGATTTGATACGTCCAATTCCTGTAGAAAAGAGCATTTCACCGGAATATAAAGCAAATATTATAGCTCAAGTCAAGGAAAAGCTGGAATCAGAAATACAATCCAATGAATTAAATCTATCTTCATTTAATTTCAAGGAAGAGTTTAAAGACTTGTTTGAGGATGAAAACATTGATGAATATGCTTTAATTACATTCTTGGAGAGTTTGGAAAACCTGATTGCCTTAAAATATCTTTTAGAGAATAAAAAGAAAATCGTAGCCATTTCCAAAACATCATCAAGCAATGAGATATTCCATGCAAACATACCTGATATGGCCATTTTAGATGGGATGACTAAAAAACAGGGATTCAGTGAACCTTATCATAGAAAGGTAACATACAAGACAAAGCATGATTTCCCAATTGAAAATGAGTTCTTTAGGGAGCTTTGGTTTACAATATTCTTTGCACGACTTGATGACAACAAGAACATTATTAAGATCGAATTGCCTTATTACACTAAAGATTTGGATGAAATAAGAGAAATTCTAAAGGTTTTAAAGTCAAATTCAACTGAAGGATATCCCTTTTTACTAAAGAAAGCACATAAGGATGTCGTTATTTCAAATCAGGATATGAATAGCTTGTCTAAAATAATCGGATTTTTAGATAAGTCTGGCCGTGAAATGTTAAATTAATTAAAATAATAAAAAATGATAATTAAAAATTCAAATATTAAGTTTATTGAAATTTAGATATAAAAAAATTGAATATTGCAGAATATAATTGAGTTTAGAGGTTTAAAAATGATTGGAAGATGCATAGGAGAAACATCTCTTATTGAAGTTAGTTTCATTTCAAAAGAAATGCCGCAAGTAGGGGAATATGTAACACTTGAATATGATGGAAAAGTCATTTTAGGAATGATAGAGTCAATGGTTCGCGGAAGCGTTTCCTTGAACAATGAAATATATGATCCGGATACAATTGCAAAGATAAGGGAAATTGAAGGAGATGACTATTACATTAAGGGGAACATATCAATTCTTGGAGATGTGAATGACAATTTGAAGTTGCCACGTACCCCTGCACCTCCTGGAACACCTATCTATCCTGCTCCTAGTGAGGTTTTAGATAAGATATTCCACATTGAAAACTCTCTTAAGCTTGGGCATCTGATAAACAATGAAGATGTGGAAGTGGGAGTGGACATCAATAAGATGGTGTCCCGTCACTTGGCTATTCTTGCAATGACTGGTGCAGGTAAGTCAAACACTGTCTCTGTAATCATTGACGGCCTTTTAGAGTATAACGGTTACATGCTTATATTTGATATGCACTCAGAATATGTGGATGCAGAATTTACCAATGGCAATGTAAATGTTATACAACCTATGATTAACCCGCAATATATGGAATTTTCAGAAATTAAAAAATTGGCAAGCATTCCTTCCAATGCTCCTTTGCAAGAAAGATACTTTAGAAGAGCTTTTAACGAGGCTAGAAGATTGGTGAAAGAAGGAACTGCAAGTACTGCTGATTTTATAGAATTATTATACAAAATCCTTGATAACTGGTATAATGATGATGATTATGATGCCAGCAATAAGAAAAACATTATGGATGTAATCAATAAAATAGAGGATTTGAATGTAAAGTATGATAGATTATTAAATGTTAATATAGGTGATTTTCTAACTCAAATAAAACCTGGAATGGCTAATGTTCTTGATTTAGGACAAGTGGATGAGAATATGGCTGAAGTATTGGTTGCTCATGTACTTAGAAGATCCCTTAGGAGCAGAAAACAATATGTCAGACACAACGATAATGATGCATTATCCTATCCATTATTCTTTGTAGTTGAAGAGGCACATATTTTAGCACCTCAAAACAGAAGCAGCAACAGTAAATATTGGATTACTCGTATAGCAAGAGAAGGTCGTAAGTTTGGTTTAGGCCTTTGTTTAGTTAGCCAATCCCCTAAATCTGTTGATGCTGAAACATTGTCTCAAGCTAACAATATGATAATTCTAAGACTTGTAGAGCCAAAAGACCAAAGGCATGTTCAAACAGCAAGCGAAAGCCTTAGCGAAGATTTGGTAAATCAATTGCCTTCACTTAACATAGGTGAAGCGTTGGTTTTAGGCCTCATGACAAAGGTTCCAACCCTTGTAAAGATCAATGAATTCAAAGGACGCCAACGTGGTGGAGACTTAAATATCATTGAGCAATGGCAAACAGAAAAGGAAGATGAAGAAAAAGCTTTACAAAAGGAATTAGACCAATTCGTTAATTTAGGCGGAGGATATTAGGTTTAGGAATCTTTATAAATAACAAAATCATTATTAATTGTATAATTAAACTGATTAAAACAATTCTAAGAAAATATTAAATTATAATTAAAAAAGGAGGGTGAAATGAATGCGTTTTGCACATTTATCTGATAGTCATTTAGGTTCAAGACAATTTGGACTATTGGAACGTGAAACTGACTTTTATGATGTATTTGCTAAAAATATAGATAAGATAATTGAAAAAGATGTGGATTTTGTTATTCATAGTGGAGACTTATTTGATAATAACAGACCTTCTACAGAAGCATTGCTAGCATTCCAAAAGGCATTGCTTAGATTGAATGAAGCTAAAATACCTATTTATGCAGTTGCTGGAAACCATGATTCAATCTTAAGAAAAGGAGCATTGCCTCCACAAGTTCTATTTAAAGACATAGGGCTTAAATTAATCAGTGATAATCATCCAATGTATACTGAAGGGCCTGTATTAATCTGTGGGGTTCGTTATGTACCTAGTTCACAAAGCAGAGCTTTAAAAAGTGCTTATGATCAATTATCCAAGATGGCAGAGAAGTATCTTAAATCAATTTTAGTTTCTCACCAAGGGATTGATAAATGGATGCATGAGGATACCCATGAAATAGAGTTATCACAAATGCCTAAAAACTTTGATTACTATGCAATGGGCCATGTTCATAATTATGTTGAAGAGGATTTCGGCAAAGGAAAATTGGTTTATCCTGGATCTATGGAAATATGGAGAACAAGCGAATCCAATGAGAATTTCAGGGAATTCGGTAAGGGATTCGTTGTAGTTGACTTAAGCTATGATAAGCCTCAAGTTGAAAGAGTGAAGATTGATCTTCCAAGGGAATTTGTTAGGGCTGTTATTGATTACAATAAGTTTGATGAAGGTCTCCGTGACGTTAAGGAAAAGATTCAATCATTGGATAATAAGCCTATGCTTGACTTGACGGTTGCAGGGGGAGATTTCGACAGTGCGGATGTTTATGAGACAATCAAGGGATCCCTTGGAGATAATGTTTTAAATTTAAGGCCTAGCTTTAAGCCAGACAAGGTCTTGGAAGAGGAAAAGATTATAGATGAAAACAAGATATTAGACCCTAGAACATTGCTGCAAAAAAGAGTAAGGGAAAAATACGGCAGAGAAGAGGTAAATAAGTTGTCCATTGACTTGCTAGACAATCTATCTGTTGGAAGAATAGATGATGCAAAATTCATTTCAGACAGATTCTACAGCCAACATTATTTTGATGAAGAAAAATCAAATGAATTGAATAACGATAAATTAGAGGATTCAGATAGTTTAGATGATTATTTTGATGAAGAAAAATCAAATGAATTGAATAACGATAAATTAGAGGATTCAGATAGTTTAGATGATTATTTGGATAAGAATTTAGACGATTCAATTGTTGATTCCAAAAATGAAAAATCTAAACAAATAAGTTTTGATGACTTTTAGGGTGATATGATGATATTTACAAGGTTAGAATTGAAAAACTTTAAATCACATGCAGACACTGTATTGGATTTCAATCCAGGAATCAGCTTGATAGTAGGTGAAAACGGTGCAGGTAAGTCTTCTATTTTTGAAGCTATCTCATTTGCATTATTCAAATCCTACACTACAAAATCCATTAATGATTTGGTAAGATCCAATAAGAACACAGGTGATAAGATTCAAATGGTAGTAAAATTGTCATTTGTATCAAATGGAACTGAGTATATGGTTGAAAGGACAATAACCCTAACAAAATCCGGTTCCAAACCTACTTCAAACCTATATAAGATTGTAGATGGAGAAGAGGAAATCCTGGTTTCTGGAAATAAGGAAGTCGATAAGGAAATCGAAGTGATTTTAAGTATGGATTCCTCAACATTTTTAAATGCAATTCATATTAGGCAAGGTGAAATAGCTGAACTTATTGATAAGACCCCAGCTAAACGTAAGAAGTTAATAGGTAAGCTGTTACGTCTTGAAGAATTGGAAAAGGCTTATGATAATCTTCCTAAAATTAGCGAGGACTATAAGACAAGAAAGGCTGTTTTAGAAGATAGGATACAGCCAGAGTCAGAGCTTAATTTTGAACTTAAAAAGGCAAAAGAAGAGCATTTCAGTTTAAAAGAAAAAAATAATGCTTTAAAGAAAGATTTTGAAGCTCTTGAAAAGGACATTGAATTAAAAAATAAGGAAAAGGAAGAATTAGACAAACAAAAGAAAGAGTATGAAGCTCAAAATATGAAATTAGTCCATGAAAATGAAAATTTAAATGGATTAAATAAGTTAAAAGAGGAGTTGTCTAATAAATACAATGAAATTTTAAGAAATGAAAATCAAATGAATCTCTTAAAGCCATATAGTGAAAAGCTTCCAATCTATAAGGAATTTAAAGAGTCTCTCAGTGGTTTAAATAATTTTAAACAGGATGAAAAAAGCAACAAGGAAATCATCACTAAGATTGAGGGTTATAAATCTGTTATAGAATCTGAAAAGGATAATCATGAAAGATTTGTATCTCTTGAAGGTGAAACCAAGGCTCTAAACAATAAGAAAGTGGAATTGTCTGCTGAACTCAAACGTTTAGATGAACTGGATAAGGAGAAGAACACTTTAATCAAGGATATTGATCAATACAACAATGATTTGGACAGTTTCTACAACGATGCAAAATCAGCCTTATATGAGTTTGAAGAGGAAATCAATCCAATAAATACCAATGATGATTTGAATAGCTTAGAAAGTCTTGTTGAAAATCTTAGAACCAAACTTAAAAACGAAATCAATGAGATTGATGAGGAATCAAAGAAATTAAATAAGGAATCCATAAGCTTAAATCAGGAAATCAAATCATTAGAAGAACCATTGTCTGACATTAAGCAAGTGGAAAATAAATGCCCTGTTTGCCAATCAGATATTAGTGAAGATAAGAAAAATGAACTTATTCATATGTATGAGGAAACAATCAATACTAATACTAAAAGGATTGGTGAAAATAATGAGATTATCACTAAATTAAACAAGAAGAAATCATTAAAAGATGCTAATTTATTAAAGCTTGATTCAATTAAAACAAAGATATATCAGAACAAACATATTGTTGGAGATTTGGACAAGTTTACAAAAAGTTTGGAAACTGTAAATTCCAAAATCAATGAGCTTCAAGGCAAAAAGAATGAGCTTGAAGAATTGGATAAGATAATTGAATCTAAGAATAAGGAATTCAAAGAGCTTGAATCTCATGATAAAAAGTATTTGGAAGCAAATACCCTTCTTAAATCTTCTCCTGATGAATCCAAGATCAAGGATGAATTATATACCATTGCAGGTAAAATCAATCTTGAAGAAGAGAAACTTAAAGCTTATATCACTGCAGATTCCAATCTTTCATTGGATATGAGTTTTGAAACTTTGGATGAATTGATAAAAGACCTCTCTGAAAAGAATACAAGATATCATGTTCTACTAGGTTCTGTAAAAGCTAAAGATGAGTATGAAGAAAAATTAAAGATTAATGCAGATGAAATAACTCAAAAGGAAAATGATATCAAGGAGATTAAGAAAGCAATAGAATCTTCACCATACAATGAAGAGAATTACAGAAATATGATATTCCTGATTGATAGGTTGAATGAAAAGTTCAATGGATACTCTAAAGAGATTGCTGTAAATGACAACAACCTAAAGATCTATGAAACTACAGTGGAAACCATTGAAAAGACCATTGAAGTAAATAGAAAGAATAAAGAGGAATACGTTGCTGTTAAGGAATACAATGGATTGCTTGAAGATTTAAGAACTTTCTACAGCAAAGACGGTATTCAAAAGGACTTAAGAAGCCAGTCCAGACCATTGATTCAGAAGTATACAAGGGAATTCTTTGAGAAATTCAACTTCAACTATTCTGACTTGATTTTGGATGATGAGTACAATATTTCCATCTATGGCCCTGAAGGGGAAGCCAATATAGAGATGGTTAGTGGTGGTGAGAAAATAGCTATCGCTCTTGCATTAAGATTAGGTATTACACAGGCAATGTCAAAAGGAAATATTGAGACAATTCTTTTGGATGAGCCTACAATTCATTTAGACAGTTTCCGTAAACAGCATTTAATTGCAGTTTTACGCAGTATGACTGTAATTCCTCAAATGTTGATAGTCACTCATGATGATGAATTGGAGAATGCTGCAGACACTCTTGTTAGAGTTGTAAAAGAAGATGGTATTTCCACAGTTAAAATAAACAGTTAAATCTGATTAATATTTAAAAATAGTTCAGATAAGTAATTTACTTATTTACTTATCCCTTTTTATTTTTTATTTTTTTATTTTATTTTTATTATTTTCAATTATTTTATTTAAAAAATACTTTTTTTTACCAAATTTAAAAAAGACTTTTTTAATCAAATCTAAAAAAGAAGGGAATGTTAATTAAAAATCATCGCATAATTCGTCATAATCTCCACTTACAATGGATCTGATATCATCTACAATGCAGTTTGCATTCCATCCAACAACAGAAGTTGCTTTAGCTTCAAGCTCTTCTGGAACTATTTCCATGCCATAAGGGCGCACTAGAAGTATAGGAATGTCAAACTCTTCAGCCTTTTCAATTAAAATGTCAATATGCATTTGATTATAATTGTAAATTCCAGATAAAACAACAATAACATCTACTTTTTTAAAGAAGCTTTCTCCAAAAGGTGCATAATCCCTTGCCATTGATTCTTTCCATAAGAAGTCAGGTTTAGAGTATAGTTTCTCTGTAAATTGTCCATATTCATTTTCCTGATCAATTCCACGTGTTATAATGAGATTATAGATTTTATTGTCTTGTTCTTCTTCAAACATTTTATCCTTCCTTTTTAATTTTTTTATTAATTATTTTGCTTAATGCTTATATTCTATATTGTTTTCTTAATATTAAAAATTTTATATAAAAATCAATTTAATGATAAATTTTTATTAAAAAAAGCCATGATGTTAAGATATTCATTATCAATAAGTTAATTGCGTAAAGTTTATTGAAAAATAGGATAAATCAAAAATGAAAATATGAATCAAATCTAAAAACAGTTAAAAAGAAAGATAAAAATTAAGTATTTTTAGTTTTTTTATATGGGATAATATTTTTTTTTAAAAATTACTTAATTTTTATTCTTTAACTTAGTTAGAGTCTTACCTTAAAGGTTATCTTCAATTATTTTTTTATAATTCATTATTTATAAAGTTAATGTTTATTTAATCTAATTTTATCTATCCATTTCGATATCTAGAAACAAAT
>SUTG01000096.1 GCA_015063035.1 Methanobrevibacter olleyae | reverse complement strand
GTATAAAAAACGGTAAATTATATTCAAATATGGACAATGACATAGACCTGGACGGTAAATGCTGCTTTGAATGGAGACAGGGAATAAAACATGACTGCGTAAAGGTAATGGAACTGGAAAGTGTGGGTTCTGAATATAAAAACAAAAAGGGAGATATTTTTGGAATTGAAGAAGACCTGTTGTATCCACTCTTAAAAAGCAGCAACGTTAAAATACCTGTTGTAACTGAATCAGACCAGAAGATACTGATAACACAGCACAAACTGAAAGAGGACACTTCATATATCAAGGAAGAATATCCTTTAACGTGGGAATATCTTGAAAGGAATAAGGAATACTTTGACAAAAGAAAAAGCAACATCTACCAGAAAGCACCGGACTACAGCATCTTCGGAATAGGAGACTATACATTTAAAAAGTACAAAGTTGCAATATCCGGTTTCTATAAACGAGGACTGTTTAGTCTGGTATATGATAACAAAGGCATGATGCTGGATGACACCTGCTACTACATATCCTTTGACGAATATGATGAAGCATATATTACCATGCTGATACTGAACTCGGAGGTTGTACAGAGATTTCTTAAAAACATAGTTTTCCTGGATTCAAAAAGACCATATACCAAGAAGGTACTTAAACGGATTGACGTTGGAAAGGCCTTGGAACTTTTGAACTTTGATGATTTGGTGGAAACAGAGAATATGCTGGAACTGGAAAACTACGTTGATGAGGACATGTTTGGAAAATACTGTGAAAAAATAGTAAAAAAATAAATGGGAAGTTATTATAATAACTTTTCAAATGCCTTGGCATTTAGAATTCTGTTGGAAACATACTCTCCCCTGTAAAAGTTAGCCCAATTGTTTATGATACATGGAGCGTTCTTGGCCTTTTCCAGTGAATCTATTTTTATGAAATTCAGTTTTATGTTGTTTGACTCTGCATAGTCGGTCAATTCCCTAATCTCATATTCGACATATGGACACTGGTTGGTGTAGTATATTGTGAAATCTTCATCGTCAATCTTCATCAGTCGGGCATTGTCATTGAATTTGGGAGTGTCATTGTCATCAAATTTTAGAGCCAGTAGTTCGTAATCCTGAATAGTGTCTACCACTTCAAAACCGAAGTGCTGGAAGAATTTCTTTTCTCCTAGGAATGGTTTCTTTTTCTTTGCCACTAAAGTACAGATACCACTCATATTCTTTTCTTTGGCATCAGTGATTGCATATTCCAGTAATTCCCTTGCAATACCGTTACCCTTGAAGCGTCCTGCCACCCAGAGGCAGTATATGTATTCATAGTTTTCTCCACTGATTGGAACCCATGCCGTTTCTATAGGTTCATATTCTATGAATATTTTACCTCTGGCATCAAGTTTTCTGAAAACGTGACCATCTTCCAACTTGTCCTTCATCCATTCCTTCTTCTTATCCACACCATCCTGATGCTTGGGATCGCCTATGGCACAACATATGTGTTCATCCTCAATATTATCAATATCCAAATTAATGTATTTGTTCATTTTAAACCACCTGTTTTGATAATTATATTATATAAAATTAAAATTTATATGGTTTTTTATTAGCGTTCTTAAATAATTAAGTTATAATGTTTATGAAGACTTTTTTATAAATAATTAAGATTATGTTTTAAAATTACTGTATTAAACAAAAAATAGCAGTTAAATGTTAAAATGTTTAATTAATATTTAAGAAAAAATTTAAAAAAAATATAATCAAAGTATTTCGGTGACATTACTTTGATTCCCTCTTTACAAGTAAAACTTCAAAAAAAATTAAAAAGGTATAGCTATATCTTAAAAATAATAATTAGTCACATTTAACAACTTATATTTAGTTATAAGTTACTTATTCTTTATGGCATGCTTTTGTTGAATAAGTTTTTTTGATTATTTCTTGGTCACCCATAATCATAGTTACTTATGTGATTAAATATCATTTTTAAGAAACTTTTATGATACGATTAAAAAAATGATTGTATCCAATCTCCCCGTGTCATCGACCGTAATACAATTTTTTTAATAACCATATCCATCTACTTCAATTTCTTGGTATTATTCCTCCCATATTTTTTTTAATGCATTATAACAGTAATTGTTGAAAACAATTATTTTTGTCCTATTTATGTATGACAATACATACTTTGTTGATGATAGTATATAAAGGTTGTCCTATAAACATATGACAAATTATTGTTAATCAAAAATATCAAATATTTCCAATAATTCCCGTTTAACTCGTTTTCTTTTCAATCTACGTTCTTTAAATTTAGGTTTTTCGATGAATGTTTCTTCTATCAAAGTATTGTCCATTATTCCAGAGAACTGATATTCATCTATCAGTTTTCTAGTAGCATTTTCATCCAAATGTTCACGTTCAATCAAATCACAGAAAGATTGTCTTCTTTCATTCCGCATGAATTCATAGAATTTCTCTTCAACTGTCATTGCAGTTCTGTCAAATCTTCCCAATACATTTTCTATGAATTTTTCAATTAAATGGTTTTTACTTCTTAATTGTTCCGTTTCTTTGGTAATTTTCTTAATTCTTTCAATGTCCTTTTCATAATTTTCATCATTTTTATCAAGATATTTTAATAATCCCAAAATATAATCAACATTTATTGTATCATCACGTATCAATTCTAATTCAAAGTCAATATCATGGAGTATTGATCCATCCCCGGGGTTATCTTTGGTATCTTCATATATATCCAGATAAACACTTTTATGATCATTATATTCCTGTTCATCCATATCCAGGTCATCAAAAGTAAATTCAGGGAATGTTTCCAATTTACTTTTTATTCTGTTAAGTTCACGGAAATTTTCAACATACTGTTTAATCTCAGTTTCACTTTCAAGATTTTGAGCTTCTTCAACAGTTTTAGTTAATTCCAGGAATTTTTGATATGCTTCGTTGAATTCTGTAACATATTCTCCATAATCCTTCATCAGTAAATCTTCCAAAGGTTCATTGTCTGAGAATAATGTCAGTGCAGTATCTGTTTCCGTACTTATATCCCTAAAGCAGATTATGTTCCCATATGCTTTTGATTTATCAAAGATTCGGTTGGTTCTGGAGAAAGTTTGCAATAACTTGTGATATTCCAAGTTTTTATCTACATATAACGTGTTTAACCTTGGACAATCAAATCCTGTTGTAAACATATCCTTTACCAGAAGTAAATCAATTTCTCTTTTTTCCATTCTGTGTGAAATATCTGTATGATATTCATCAAATGTTTCAGGACTGAAATTCGTTCCAAATATCTTGTTATAATCATTCATATATTCAGTCATATATTCATAATCTGATTTTCCGTTTGTGTTTTCTCTGTTCTCATCAGGAGTATATATTGCAGCTATTTTTAAATCGGGCGCTTTTTCCTTCAAAATCTGATAATATTTATTAATATAATTTCCCCAACTTACAGTGAACATTGCATTGAATTTACCGTTATGCGTTTTACTAGGATATGTTTCAATAATTTTATCAACATTTTTTTCCAGACGTTTATCATTCATCAGCAGTTCTTCATAAGCCAATGAAGATATATCCAGATCATCCCTGCTGATTGGATTAGCTTCGTAGTATTGTATCGAAAATCCCAGTACATTGTTGTCCCTTATTGCATCCTTTATCATATAAGTATGCAATCGTTTGCCAAATATTGTTTTTGTTGTCTTTTTACCGCCAGAGTTTTCAACAAATATTGGTGTTCCTGTAAATCCGAAACATAAACTGTTCTGGAAGAAACTGATAATGTTTTGATGCATGGATCCAAATTGAGACCTGTGGCATTCATCGTATATGAAAATGATTCTCTTGTCTTTAACTGTTGCAACTTTTGGCTGGTGCTTTGTAACAACACCGTTAAGTTTTTGTATTGTCGTAATTATAAGTGTTGTTTTTGACGAGTTTAATTTCTTAATTAATGAGTATGTATTATATACCTTAGCTACACTATCTTTTTTATACTGATTGAAACGTTTCATCGTCTGTGTGTCTAAATCTTTACGGTCCACAACAAATATTACCTTATCTATGTTTGGATCTTCAGCAAGTATTTGGCTTGTCTTGAAGGATGTTAATGTTTTTCCACTTCCTGTTGTATGCCACACATAACCGTTTTGTTTGACTTTCGTTGCTTGTCTGATTATTTCTTCAACAGCATATTTTTGGTATGCTCTTAATATCATGATATTTTTATCTATTTCATTCAATACCATAAACTGTGTAATCATTTTGGCCAAATTGCATTTTTCGAGGAATGTTTGTGAAAATTCAGATAACTGTTTAATGTTACGATTATTTTTGTCCTTCCAGAAATACGTGTATTCGAATTTAATGGAAGTTGGTATTCCAGTTGCAAAAAACTTAGTATTGACACCATTGCTGATTACAAATATTTGTATATACTGGAACAATCCTTTGAATGTAGGCAAATATCTTTCTCGAATTTGATTAAACGCTTGTTTAATTTCCACCCCTCGTTTTTTAAGTTCTATTTGAACAAGAGGCAATCCGTTTATGAGTAAAGTAACATCATACCTGTAATTATGTTTATTTTTGGATTTGATTTGATGAGATACCTGAAATATATTTTTACACCATTCGTTTTTGTTAAGGAAATATATCCATTTGTCTGCCTGTCCTTCCCTCTGTAAAGTATAACTGTCCCTTAATTTTTGAGCTTTATCAAATATAGTTCCCTGTTTTAGGTATATTAATATTTTTTCAAATTCATCATCAGTTAATTTAACGTTGTTAAACTTCTCTAATTGCCTTTTGAAGTTTTGTTCTAGTTCTTCGTCATTTCTTATGGTTATTTTTTCATAACCGTTGTTTGCTAAATCTTCAACCAATATATTTTCTAATGCTGATTCAGATTGTGTTGACATAACATTAACCTCTCTTATTCCCCATTATATCTATTTTAACTATTTGTTTTTATTATATTATAATCATGTTATAATTGATTTTTAAAGTTTTGAAATTTTGTCCTACAATATAGCGACAATACATTTATATAATCAACCCAACAAATATGATAATAGTCCTATGAATGTATGACAAAACAATATAGGGGGAAGAGGAACAACAATGACCTACAAGAAATTATCAGAAATAGCAGATATCTTCACAGGTATACGAACAAAACGCTATAAAGACATTGTCAATGGGAAAAAAACAAAAGTACTGTCGAATAATTTAATAAATGGTAAAATTGAATACGAAGAACAAGAAATAGGGAAAATAAACCCTAAATTTTATTCACAAAAAAATGACATCCTAATACATCTTTCAAACTCAACCAACATCACATTAATTAAAGAAGAACACATCATAATACCTTTAAATTATGCTATAGTTAGAATAAATAGTGAAAACAATCCCGAATACGTTTACCAAATTTTAAAAAGTCAACAATTCCAAAAAGTAGCAGACAGAATATGTGAAGGAAGCAGCATCCAATTTTTAAAGATAAATGACTTAAGAAATATTAAGATTAAACTATTAAAGTTAGAAGAACAGGAAAAATATGGAAAAATAATGCAATTACTTAATAAACGAGCAGAACTAAACAAAAAAAGACTCGAAATTGAAGAAAAATATCAGAATGGAATATTACAAATAGAATTAGGTGGAAACTATGTCAAATTATGAAACAAAACTATGGGCAATAGCCGACAAATTAAGAGGAAATATGGATGCAAACGAATTTAAAAACTATATGTTGGGATTCATCTTTTACAGATACCTCTCAGAAAAATTAGAAATGACCTTAAATGACTTATTATCAGAGGATGAACTAACATTCCAAGAAGCATACAAAGATGAAGATTTAAAAGAAGATTTGGAAGATGAAGGAATAGAAAAATTAGGATACTTCATACAACCAAAATACCTATTCAGCAGCGTAGTCAAAGAAATCAAGAAAGGAAATGAAATACTTGAATGTTTAAGTAACGCATTCCAGGAAATAAATGATTCAACAACAAACCAAAGAAGTCAGGACGACTTTTCAAACCTATTCGAAGATGTAGACCTAAATTCATCCAAACTAGGTAGCTCAAATTCACAAAGAAACAAATTAATATCAGACATACTCCTAGACATAAGTGACATTGACTTTGAATTGGAAAAAGACAACTCAGACATACTTGGAGATGCATACGAATACCTTATAAGTCAATTCGCATCCAGTGCAGGTAAAAAAGCAGGTGAATTCTATACCCCACAAGAAGTTTCCACAATACTTGCAAGAATTGTAACACTAAACAAAACCAGAATCAAAAACGTTTATGACCCAACATGTGGAAGCGGATCATTACTATTAAGAGTCAGCAAAGAAGCTGATGTATCAGAATTCTATGGACAGGAATTAAACCAAACCACATACAACCTAGCAAGAATGAACATGCTGTTACACGGAGTAAAATATGACCACTTCAATATTAAACAAGGCGATTCTTTGGAAAACGATAGACATAAAGAATTAAAATTCGATGCAGTAGTGGCAAATCCACCATTTTCTGCAAAATGGAGTAGTGACAAATCATTCATCAATGACGAAAGATTCTCGGGATATGGAAAACTAGCACCAAAAAGTAAGGCAGACTATGCATTTGTACAACATATGATTCATCACTTAAACGAACAAGGAACACTTGCAGTAGTATTACCACACGGAGTACTATTCCGAGGAGCAGCAGAAGGTACAATTAGAGAATATCTAATCAAAGAACTAAATTACCTGGATGCTGTAATAGGATTACCAAAAAACATATTCTACGGAACATCAATACCAACATGCATTCTAGTATTCAAAAAATGTAGGGAAGAAGACGATAACATACTATTCATCGATGCATCAGAACACTACGAAAAAGTTAAAAACCAGAACAAACTACGAAGCGAAGACATAGAGAAAATAGTAAACACATATGCAGAAAGAAAAGAAGAAGATAAATACTCACACGTTGCAACACTGGAAGAAATCAAAGAAAATGATTATAACCTCAACATACCACGATACGTCGACACATTCGAAGAAGAAGAACCAATAGATCTTGATGAACTAGTAGATGAACTAGAAAAAATAGAAAAAGAAATCCAAGAAGTAGATGATAAAATCATAGAATACTGCAAAGAGTTAGGTATCAGACCACCAGTAATAAGGATGGATTAAACATGACAGACAATTCTGTTGAAAAAAATACAGAAAAAGTTAATCAGCAAAATATACCAAAATTGCGATTTAAGGAATTTGAGGGTGAATGGAAACTTACTCAATTAAAAGATTTAAGTAAAATTCAAAGAGGTGCATCACCAAGACCCATCAATGATAAAAAATGGTATGATAATGAAAATGGAAAAGTTGGTTGGGTTCGTATTGGTGATGTAACTAATAGTTCTAAATATTTAACTGAAACCGAAGATTATTTCTCTGAAGAAGGTATAAAAAAGAGTAGATTTTTACCAAAAGGTAGTTTAATAATGAGTATATGTGCCACTATTGGTAAACCTATTGTAACTGATATCGATACTTGTATTCATGATGGTTTTGTAGGATTTTCAAATCTAAAAAATGTACATAAAGAATTCTTATATTATTATTTGAATATATTGGAACCAAAATTTATGTCTCTTAGTCAAACAGGTTCACAAGCAAATTTAAATTCAGATTTAGTAAGAATTTCTAAAATAGGAGTTCCTTCACTCAAAGAACAAGAAAAAATCATTAATTTTCTCTCTGAAGTAGATACCAAAATCAAGTTATTAAATAAAAAATTAGATACTCAAATTTCATTCAAGAAGAATTTGTTCCAGAATATTTTCGCACAGAAATTAAGATTTGATTTTAATGATGAATGGAAAAAAGTTAGGTTAAATGATGTTTTAGAGTCATCTCCTTCTAATTTATCTTTAAATGATTTAGAAGATAATGAAGGAAATTATGATTTGTATGGTGCAACCGGTATTGTTAAAGCGATAGATTTTTATGAAAAAAAAGTTCCATATTTAGCAATTGTTAAAGATGGAGCTGGTGTGGGTAAAAGTTTTTTATGTAAACCTTACACTTCTATTGTAGGAACTATGCAATATTTAACTCCAAAAGAGGAATATGATTTAGAGTTTTCATATTACTTATTAAAGACAATAAATTTTAGGAAATACATTGTTGGAAGTACTATCCCACATATATATTTTAAAGATTATTCTAAAGAGAAAATAAAAGTACCTTCTTTAAAAGAACAAGAAAAAATAGGTAATTTGATATCAAACATAGATACAAAAATTAATCTTACTAAAAATCATATTTCTCAAATGGAAGACTTCAAGAAAGGGTTACTACAATCATTATTTATATAAATAATGGAGAAATGTCTAAATAATTATTTCCCCATTTTCTTTTTTTTAACTTAGATATTTTCTATGTGAATTTTTTACATTATTTTGATTTACCATTGCATATTGCATAGTAGTGTCTATTTGTACATGACCCAATAGTTTTTGAACTTGTTCGATTGGCATTCCCTTATCTATTGCTGTAGTAGCCATGGTTCTTCTGAATTTATGAGGATGCACTTTTTTAATATTAGATTTATTTCCAAGATCCCTCACCCTACGTTCAATTCCATGTATACCTATTCTTGAATATGGTTTTTTAAATGAAACAAATAATGCAGGATTATTATCATTTCGAGATTTCAAATATTGTAATAAATGTATTTTGGTTTTTGCATCAAAATAAACTGTCCTTTCACTATCTCCTTTACCTAAAACAATACATTCACGTTCATTAAATCGAACATCATCCATATTTAGATTAACTAACTCACCTATGCGTATTCCCGTGGAATTTAATAGTTCAATCATTGCAAGATCACGTATGTTTTCACAGTTGTCTCTAAGAATTTCAAAATCTTCATCACTCAGTACTTCTTTCACAACACGTCCTGTTTTAATTTTATGAATTCTTCTTACTGGATTTTTCATAATATAATCTTCATCTTCCAACCAACTAAAAAAACTGGATAATATCCTACGTATGTTATCAACAGTTATTTTACTAGATTTTGTTTCTTCCTTATATTCTGCCAGATATATTCTTAAATCATCCGTATCTATGATTTCTATTTTTTTATTGACTTTATTCAGCATTTTGTTGATTGTTGTATTGTAGTATGTCAATGTTCTATCAGAACAACCTTCAACTTTTTTTGCTGATAAAAATGTCTTTAACAATTTATCATTTTCTTCATCATCAATTGGATTTAAAGAATCCTTTTTTATTAATTCAACATTGTCTAATACATCAAATAATGTTTTACATAGAATTTCATTTTGTTCTTTATTTAATTTACCACTCATTTTATTAAGAATTTGATTAATAATTTTAGATTTCATGATAGTAATATAAAAAAATTAAATATTTGTAGGTTAGATACAAATATTGCGATTTAAGGAATTCACTGATGAATGGGATAATATAATACTAAATGATATAGCCGAAGTAAAAGGTGGAAAAAGATTACCCAAAGGTCATACACTAACAGATGAAAAAAATCAGCACCCTTATATTACAGTTAGTGATATGGAAAATGGATCTGTTAATCAGAATAATATAAAATATGTTCCTGAGGAAATACAAAACAAAATATCACAATACACTATTACGGATAGAGATATTTTCATATCTGTTGCTGGACAGAGACTTGGTATATTAGGAATAATACCCCCATCTTTAAATGGTGCCAATTTAACAGAAAATGCTGATAAAATAACCAATATCCAAATTAATCAGAAATTTCTTTATCATAGTTTAGAAACATCTGTTTTAACAAAGTTAATTCAAAAAGTAAGTACTAGAAATGCACAGCCTAAATTAGCATTAAAAGAAATAAGAAATATTAAATTAGTTATCCCACAGACTAAACAAGAACAAGAAAAAATTTCTAATTTTTTAGATTATGTAGACAAGAAAATTGAGTTAATGGATAACAACTATCAATATTTTAAAGCGTTTAAAAAGTATTTATTGCAAAATATTTTCGCACAAAAATTAAGATTTGATGGGTTCAACGAAGAATGGAAAAAGACTTATCTGAAAGATATCGGTACTTTTTACAGAGGACATAGTTATAATTCATCAAATGTAGTTAATGAGGGTTTATTAGTATTAAGATCAAATAATATTCAAAATAATACGCTTAATTTTGATGAAGATGAATTACAATTTGTAAATAAAGATTGTAAACCTGAATTAAACTTATTAGATGGTGACATTGTAATATGTATGAGTAATGGTACTAAATCTTTAGTGGGTAAATCAGCCCAATATAATGGAAATTATAACTCCAAATTAACAGTTGGTGCATTTTGTAGTATTTTCAGATCAGATTTTCCCCTAGCTCCTTATATCTTTCAATCAGAGTTATATAAAAAATATTCATACCTTTTATTAGCAGGAACAAATATTAATAATCTTAAAAACTCAGATTTAGAAAAATTATCACTATATATTCCAAGTTTAGAAGAACAAGAAAAAATAGCAAATTTCTTATCATCGGTTGATCAAAAAATAGATTTACTTAAAGACCAAATTTCCCAAATGGAAGACTTCAAGAGAGGATTACTACAATCATTATTTGTAAAAATAATAGAGAGAATTAAGAACATATTCTTATATGTCCGACTTATTATTAACTAGAAGTTTCAATGAGTTTGATGTTAGAAAGTATGTTAATCTTATCAAAACATTCAGTTTCTTATTAATTATATTAATAGTATACTTTTCTTCATTATTCTATGAATTTAAAGAATATTTTTATGAAGTGATTAATATAATAATATATTAACTTAAATATTTATGAAAAAATAATAGGTGTTGATGTTTCATGTCAGAAATTACTAAATGTCTAAACGACTGGAATGCTACTGTTGAAGCACTTGGTCAGGGAATGCAAAGTATTTTAATTAGAAAAACAGGTACAACCTTAAAGGAATTCCTATTATATCCTACTGTCAGTTATGCAAATAAGGAGGACTATCTGGATTCCTTCAAGTCTTCTATGCAGGATTTTGTTAAAGAAAACACGTTGCCGAATGCTGACGGCAGGGCTTATGAGGTCAAGTATTATGCCAAGGTAGAGGAAGTATTTGAAACTCCAGTATCACGTATAGGTAAGTTCAACAATTATCATATCTGGACCAAGAAGCATGTTTCAGGTTACTTCAACACGAGGAATGCCAATGTCTGGCTGCTTAGGGTGTATGAATTGAATGAACCTGTTTACTGTACACGGTCTCGTGGTATGGTGTTTGCCAATGTGGATAAAAAAATAGAGTTGGATTATAAGGATCCTATTATCAGTGATGATGATTTTGAAAAACTTAAAGAGGAAATATTAAACAAATGATTTTTCCTTATTTTTTTATTTTATCTATTGTTTTTGTACAATTAGTAAATTTTTTTTTGAATAAACTATTTTTTTCCATGTATGACTCAGAACATTATACTTGTATGATATTAAACATCTTTTGAAGTGACAGCCCGGTTGTATGCTGATTTTTCAATTTAATGAAAATAGACTGAATTTAGTTATCTGTCACAAACTACCCCACAATCAACTAACTACTGCATAATAGAGTGTATAATGGAAAACTGTACTCCAACATTGACAATAAAGATGGATTATTGTTGATGGTAATCATAGCTCCCCGTTTGATGATTCTGATACACATATTGCAGATTATGT
>SUTG01000054.1 GCA_015063035.1 Methanobrevibacter olleyae | reverse complement strand
AAAAAAACAGCAAAAAAACAACTTAAAAAATAATTAAAAAGTAAAATTTTAAAAAAATAAAAAATAGAAAATAAAGAAAATTTAAGTTTTCTTAAATCTAAGATTATCCAGAATCGGTTGATCCACTAGAAGAACCGGAGCCAGAATCAGAACCTCCAGAACCAGAGCCACCAGAGCCACCAGAACCGGAACCACCTGAACCAGAACCTCCAGAACCAGAGCCACCAGAACCGGAACCACCAGATCCAGAACCAGAATCAGAAGAGCCGGAATCAGAACTTGAACCTGAATCAGAGCTAGAACCAGAATCAGAAGTACCTGAACCAGAACCAGATCCACTACCTGAATTTGAAGAACTGCTGGAACTAGATGAATAGCGAGTACCACTAGAACTAGAGTAATAGCGAGTGCCGCTAGAAGAACTGGAAGAACTGGAAGAACTTACAGAACCGCTATCTGAATAGGTATCTTCAGTGATATTTGTTAAATTTTCAGTATTGTTTATTGATGTATTGGTTACATTGGTAACATTCTCTTCCATGCTTGAATCATCTGAGACTAAACCATTGGAAATGAATAGGAATCCACAGACAACTGCAGCAATGGCAATTAAGATAAGTAAAATAATGATTATTTTATTCCCAGTATCCATAAAATTACTCCTAAATTTTTTAAATACAATCAGTAAATGAAATTTTTATAGATTTACACAATAATACTATTTCTTTTTCAATAAATATAAATATTATCATAAATAATGATTTTAAAGAAAAATTATCCCATTATCTGATAAAATTAGTTCTTTGTTTTTCTTCTTCAGGCTTAGGCAATTCTGAATTTTCGATTGATTTTAAAATCCATGCCATATTTCTTGCCAATGTTCTCATGGTTTGAAGTCCTTCCAAGTCTTGCTTGACTTCTTCAGGAGTGTTTCCATGAACACTATTCCAATATTGTGATGCAACAACAGGCATGTTTGAGATTGTGAAGTACTTGTTCAATCTGTCAAAGCTTGCACTTGCACCGCCTCTACGGCAGCTTACGATAGAAGCTCCAGGTTTAAAGGCAAAGTTAGCACTTGCAGCATAGAAAACCCTATCAAGTATAGCGCATAATGCACCATTAGGGCCTGCATAATAAACTGGAGACCCTATAATCACTCCATCAGCCTCTATTAGCTTATCAATTATTTCATTTGCCGGATCATCATCAAATGCACATTTTCCATTGTTATGACCACATTTAAGACAAGCGATGCAACCTCTAACAGGTTTATTGCCAATCCAGAATATTTCGCTGTCAATTCCCTCTTTTTCAAATTGATTTTTGATTTCAGTCAATGCGGTAAAAGTGCATCCTTCCTTATGAGGGCTTCCATTGATTAGTAAAACTTTCATTGTCCCACTCCAAAATTAAAAAATACCTAATCCAATGAATTATTCTTTTAAGTATTCACAGACCTTTTCACCTGCAAATAAGCATACTTCAACACATGGAGACTTGTCATCACCATCTTTTGAGATGTATCCGCAAGTTACTGATTCATACTTGTCCTTGAATTCATTGAATAACATTTTGGAAGTGGAAATGATTTGCTTTTCATCTGCACCTAAGAGACCTAAAGCCATTACAGCTCCAGTTACTGCACCGCAAGTTCCTTCAGAGAATGTTCCACCAATTCCTCCAGAGAACCCTTTTGCAAGAAGTGCCAATTCTTCAGTAGGCATTCCTGCAACATCACAAATTCCCATGAGAGTTGCTTGTGAACAACTGTAATCCTTTCTGTATTCTTCAATTTTCTTTACTACTTCATTTGAATCTAATTCCATAATAATCCCTCTCCACTAATTTAAATCAAATTTTGAATAATTCGAATTATTTGAAACATTGTTATAGTTAGTATAAACTTTAATGTTAATAAATTTTTATAAATCAATTAAAAAAAAAAAAAAAAAAAAAAAAAAAACTCTAAAACATAATTAGAATAAAAACGAGAAAAAAAGAGGAAGAGGAAAAAGAAAAAATGAGAAAGAAAAAATAAAATATAGAAATAAAAATAGAAAAGGAAAAATAATACAAAAATAGCAAAATAATGAAAACAAAACAAAAATAATACAAAAATAGCAAAATAATGAAAACAAAGAAAAAATAATAGAAAAATAGCAAAATAATGAAAAAACAAATAAAAATTATTAAAAAAGAAAAAGACTAGTTGTGATAAGCTTCACAACTTTGTCTATCCAATGCATGCTTGTGAACATGCATATGCTTTATTCCACTCTCTGTACGGATTTCATCAATTATCTTAATGCCCTCATGAGAATGTGAGTGCTCACCGTCATTATGGAAATGATAATGGCTGTGTTCCACATTTTCAGTGTCAATTTTCTTAATTGAATCATCAAATTTTCTGTCATATAACAATGCTGCATTCAACACTACAAGACAGGATCCTGCATTGTGAACAATAGCTCCAGTAACTGGATTCAACAATCCTAAGACTGAACATACAATAGCTACTGCATTGATAGTCATGGACATTATAATGTTTGCCTTGATTGTAAACAAGGTTGAATTTGAAAGCTTTTTAAGATATGGGATCTTTCCGATGTCATCACCTAAGAGTGCAATGTCTGCTGCCTCAATTGCAACATCACTTCCAACGGAACCCATTGCTACACTCACATCAGCCATCTTAAGTGCAGGTGCATCATTTACACCATCCCCAATCATACAAACTTTCTTGCCTTCACTTTTGAGCTTTTCAATCCAATCCAGCTTTTCTTGAGGAAGCAAGTTTCCATATACCTTTCCAATTCCAACTTGAGAAGCAAAATAATTGGCGGTTTCAGTATTATCCCCTGTAAGCAATATTGTTTCAGTTCCCAAATCATGCAAGTTCCCAATCATGTCTTTGGAATCTTCACGTATTACATCAGACAATCCAATCAACCCGACTACACTATCATCCAAAGCAACTATAATTGAAGCCTTACCTTCATGTTTTAACTGGTTTAGTTCAGAATCAACATTAAAATCAATATTATTTTCTGATAGAAATTTGGAGTTTCCTGCATATACCTTACCATAAGAGTTCTTACAACTTACCCCTTTTCCAGGGTACATCTTAAAGTCTTGTGGTTCTTCAATATCAATTTCGACTTCTTTTGCCTTATCAACAATAGCTTTAGCCAATGGATGCTCGCTTAATTTCTCACAAGAGGCAACTATATTTAAAACATCCCTTTCATCTAAATCATCCCTCAAGGAGATAATATCTGAAACTGCTAAATTACCATAAGTTAAAGTTCCGGTTTTATCGAATACTAATGTATTCAATCCACCAAGAGTCTCTAAAGCTTCACCAGATTTAATGAGAACCCCATATTTTGTTGCCTGACCAATAGCTGCCATAATTGCAGTTGGTGTAGCAAGTATCAATGCACATGGACAGAACACAACAAGGACTGTCACTCCCCTTTCAATATTTCCTGTAATGAGCCAAGCTGCAATTGCGATTATCAATGCCACAGGAACAAGCCAAGTAGCCCATTTATCAGCAATCCTTTGAGTTGGAGCTTGCTTTTCATCAGCTGCCTTTACAAGGTCAATCAACTTTTGAAGTGAAGAGTTTTCACCTAAACTGCTTGCTTTAATGTCAATTGCACCATACAAATTCATTGTACCGCAGAATACCTCATCCCCTACATCCTTATCAATCGGCAATGATTCACCAGTCATGATGGACTGATCAAGAGAGGAGGTACCTTTTATAATTTCACCGTCAACAGGTATGCTTTCACCAGGAAGAATTCTTAATATGTCTCCAATTTTAATTTCATCAACGGAAATCATTTCTTCCTTACCATCAACAATTCTCCTACCTGTTTGCGGAGTTAAATTAATCAGATTTCTTAAACCTTTTTTAGCCCTTTCAACTGTCCAGTCTTCTAAAAGAGCCCCTAAAGCCATAATCCATGCCACTTCACCTGCTGCAAATATCTCACCGATGAGCAGAGATGCAACCATAGCTATTGCAATAAGAAGTGCAGATGAAATCCATCTTTCACGGATTAATCTGGTCATAGCCAATAATAACATTGGAATACCACTTATTATTACCGCACCCCATGCAGGGTTTAAGTAAATTGGAGTTTTTATTCCAAGTATCATGAAAATAACAGCGATTAAGAGGAATATAGCTGAAATAATGGTCATTTTTAAACCAAATAAGAAATCAGTTATTTCATCAATCATATAGACACCTTCTTTTATAATAATTTCATTCAAAATCTAATTGCAAATTAAAAAGTATTACTTTTTTAAAGATTTTTGTATGTTTAGTATTACTAATATTAATATATGAAATAAATTATATAAATGTTATTACTATTTTACCTATTTTTATAGTAAAAGTAATACTTTTTAGAAATTTTGTAAAAAATATTAAAATAGTATTACTTTTTTGGTGATTTTCATATAAAAAGTATTACTAAAGAAATTTAAAAAAAATTAATAAAAAGATAGTGAAGATCATGAAAATTTTATAAAAATAGAAAAAATAGGCAATGTGAAAAGAAATTAGAAAGAATTAAAAAAAATAAGAAAAAATAAGAAAAAATAAGAAAAGATGAGAAATAATGAGAAAGAATGAGAAAGAATAAGAAAAAATAAGAATAAAAAAAGTGATACAAAAATAAAAAAAAGTGGTTAAGAAATTTAATTAATATTCTATTAACTAATTTTCCTAATTAAAACCGAAGTGTTGTTTGTTTTTCCTTTAGGAAGCAACATAACTTCTTGACGAAACCCTCTTGTGTCCTTTTCAGTTACTGGAGAGTATAGAATAGCTCTCATACCAGTATATGTTCTGTAAAGCACAGGAGTCTTCTCGTCAACAACATCCCAAACATTTGCAAACACTCTGTCTTTAGGTTCAGCAAATGCAGCAATCATCAAGATATCATAATCCAAGTCTGCAATGGTTTTTTCATCCCCTGTAATAATCTCAATTCCTTCATCAAGACCCAAACGTTTTAGGACTTTTCTTGATAAGTCAGCAACTTCCTCAAACTGCTCTATACCTATGCATTTACAACCTGTTACCATATTAAACATTATCAATGTTAAAGGCAAAGGCCCACTGCCTAAAAATACAAAGGTCTTGTTCTCATTGAATTTAGCCAATTGCATTTCATTTTCAATAAGGCCGATATATCTATCATAGAAATGGAATGAGTCCAAAACAGCTTTAGGATCATCAGATTCCAATATCTTCAATGCATTTTCTCTCTCAAGCCTTGCACCGATGTAAACATAGAATTTACGAATCAACTGCAATGCCTTATTCATTTTCTCATCATCAAGAATATGCTTTGCAGAGTCAAAGTCTATTTCCTTGTCATGTGCAATGACCTCAATATCATCCAATATTTTTGTTATCTCATCAATGTCAGTGCCATCCAATGCAGAAAGACCTTCGTTGTCTAAATCCCCATAGCTTGAAAGCTTTTCTGCAATCTCTTCAATTGTTCCCCAATATTTGTAACAGCTCATCTTTTATCACAACACAAATTTTAAAAATAGTTTAATAAATTAAATTCTCAATTATAAAAGTCTTTTTAAATGTTTAAAACTGTTTATAAAAATATGAACAAAAGATATAAAAATGGTATATCTAATGCCCTTAATAAATTTTTGTAAAAAAATAGATAAAAAAATAAAAATTTTTAAAATAAAAAGATATTATTATGATAAAATATCATATCATGAACTAAACATGATTTATATCATCAAGATATATCACTTCATCACAAATAATATCCATTAAATCCTTGTCGTGGCTAACAACAAGCAAACCCATGTTTCTTTCCTTTACAATCTTCAACACTGACTCGAAAATCTGAACTTGGGTAATGGCATCAAGCATTGTAGTCATTTCGTCAGCTATTAAAAATTTGGTCTTTGGATTTAGAGACCTTAAAACAGAGAATCTTTGCAATTCCCCACCGGAAAGCTCTGCAGGCCATCTGTTTAACCAGGACTTTTGAATACCGAAATCATCCAAGAGGTCATCAGGAACTTCCCAAGACTCTTCTAGAATTTCATGCATCTTCCATTTAGGATTCATAACCTTTTCAGGGTGCTGATAAATCAATTGAACAGGATCATACCCTTTTTTGGGAATATCTTGCCCATCAATCTTTACCTCACCTTCATATCTGTTGATATGCCCTGCAAGAATCTTGCATAAGCTTGACTTACCGCTTCCACTGTCTCCAAACAAACCTAAAATCTTATTATTGTCAATGGTAATATCAACATCCTTTAGGATTTGTCTAGAACTTGAAGCATATTTAAATGAGATATTTCTACCAGTTAATTCCATATTATCTACTCCTCATACTTATAACATCTGACCCTTTTATTCTCATCGATAGGGAATAAGAATGGTCTTTCCTTATCACATTTTTCCAATTTATGAGGACAGCGGTCATAATATGGACATCCTACTGGAATTTCACCATGCAAAGGCTGATGACCCTTAGTCAACTCAAATCCATTATGAGGCAATGCCTTGAAAAGGGATTTTGTATATGGATGGAGAAGATTCTCTCCCTCTCCGCTGAAATCACTTGCATTGGCAACTTCAATAACATAACCTGAATAGAAAATTGCTATTCTGTTAGCAACCTTTAAAGCAGCATCAATATCGTGGGTAATAAGCAAGACTCCAACATTGTCTGCAGCCATTTGCCTTAAATGGTTCAATGTTTCCTCTACGGATTTCTCATCCAATCCAGGAGTAGGCTCATCTGCAATTACAAGCTTAGGATTTGAGAGAAGCGCTGTTGATACAAGAACCCTTCTTGCCATACCACCAGACAATTGGAAAGGATACATGTCATCCACTTCCTCAGACAATCCGTATTTCTCAAAGATAGCCCTTTGCTTAGCCCTTTTCTCTTTCTCTTCAGCCTCATCCTTGCACTCACCAATAACCTGATCTGAAACCTTCATCAAAGGATCCAAGAAATTGACTGATTGTGGAATCAAAGCGATTTCATCACCACGCAACTTCTCCTTCAATTCCTCTGTCAAGACTTCTCCCTTATAGACCATGTTTCCATCCAAGTTAGCATTATGAGGCAAGATACCGAGTATTGCATGTGCAAGAAGACTCTTACCAGATCCACTGGAACCTAAAACAGCTACAATTTCCCCTTCCTTAATATCCAATGTCAAATCAGTGATAACCTTAAGCTCTCTTTGATTCAAACCTTTTACATATTGGGTAAATGAAATGGAAATATTTGAAACATTAATTAAATCACTCATATTATCACCTACTCGTTTGCGCTTGTTGGGTCAAGCATCTTCTTGATGTTTTCTCCTGCAATATCAAACAATAATACAAGAATCAATAATGCCAAACCAGGGAATAAAGCTAACCACCAATCACCAGTTGCAAGATACTTCATGGATTCAGACAAGATGATACCGATAGCAGGTTCATGCGGAGATAAACCAAAACCTAAGAAGGTTACACTTGCTTCGTGCATGATTGCATGAGGGAAAATCAAGATTGTGCCCACAATTATCTGTGTAGTGACTAAAGGCAATATCTGCTTTCTTGCAATCCAGAATTTGGATTTTCCTAATCTTTCTGATATTGTAACAAATTCAGAAGTCTTGATACGTTTTATCTCTGCTCTAAGCACTCTAGCAAGGGATGTCCAGTGAGTGAATGCAACACCAACCAATACTCCAAAAGCGCCTCCCCCTAAAGATATGGAAATAAGAATAATGAGCAATAGATGGGGAACGGATAAGAATAAATCTATGAACCATGCAACAAAACTATCCAAATACTTATTGAAACTGGATAAAAATGCCAAAGCAACAGCGACAATACTGCTTAAAATGGAAGCAAAGAATCCTATTTGAACACTTAATCCCAATCCTTTCAAAGTACGAAGGAACATATCCCTTCCTAACCAATCTGTACCGAATATATGCTCCAATGAAGGAGGCTGATTCATCATGGTCCAATCAGTAGTTATTACTGAAAGATCAATGAAGAAGCTAACTAATACAACCAGAATCAATAGGAAAGCAGATAATCCTATTGCAAGCAGTGTCTTTGTCCTTAAATTCATGCTGCCTAAAACATCAAATTTACTCATCTTATTAACTGACTCATCCATCTGCTTCACCTTCTCTGATTCTTGGATCTACAAAGTTATAGAGAACATCTGCTATCAAATTACCTACATATACGAATATTGCACTGAAAATTACAATACCTAATAACAGAGGAACATCACTTTTTAAACCTGCAGCAACTGCAGCACTGCCTATACCAGGATACATGAAAACCTGTTCAACAAGAACGGTTCCACCAAACAATTCACTGAAAGATAAGAATTGTAAAGTAATGGCAGGCAATAGAATGTTTCTAATACCATGCCTTTTGATCAATGTCCATCCGGATTCTCCTCTTGCTTTAGCAAAAAGGAAATAATCAGATGACATAACTTCAATAAGTTTATCACGGGTATACAATGCAATTGATGCAACACCTAAAATACTCAAAGTGAATGCAGGCAATATCAAATGCCTTAACCAATCCCAAAATGAAACATCCTGACTCAGTGCACCAATAGGAACACCTCCACTTACAGGGAATAAGCCTAAATAAACACTGAATACCATTACAACAAGCAATGCAATCCAGAAAGTAGGTGCAGACTGCAATATGTAACAGTATACTTTAACTGCCTTATCAATCCAAGTATCTCTTTTAAATCCTGCGAGAACGCCTAAAGCAAAACCGAATACACCAGAAATTACCCAAGAAGTCAACATCAATATAAGGGATGCTTTGAACCTTTCGGATATAACATGTAAAACAGGTGCTCTGTATATTAAAGAAGTTCCAAAATCACCAGTTATGATATTTCCCAACCAATTCACTAATTTTTCAGTAATCGGTTGATTTACGCCCCAATAAGCTTCCAATTTAGCAATTTGTTCAGGGCTAACCACCATATTGGAAATATAAGCATTGACTGGATTCACAGGAGACATATCAATTAATATAAAACTTAATAAAATTACAAAAACTATTAAAATAGCAAAACGAACAAGCTTATAACCTAAAAATTTAAGTATTTTCTGTTTGTCTAACAAAAAAATACCTCCTATACCTTAATGATTCCCCTAATATCAAAATAAAGATATTAAAAAATATTTTAAAAATGATTTAGATAATAATAAAATTTAAATAGAAACCTTTTCACATAAATCCTCAATAATATATATTTTTTCCTTTAATGCATTAAAAAAAAAGTTTAAATAAAAACATCATTTCGTAACAATCTTAAAAATTTATTCTTTAAAACAAAACATTATTTTCTTATCAATATTGAATCTTTTTACTTTTAACTTAAAAAAACCAAAAGAATAGAAATTTTAAAAAAGTAGAAAAAGTTTTTAAATAAAACTTATTTCCACTTTAATTGTTTAATCTATGCAGTAGCATTAGTCATGGTCCAGTCATATACGTTACTGAATAAGTCTCCACCATGTGGTTGTAAGAGAGCAGTGTCATTGGAAATGTCCACTCTGTCATTTACAAAGTAACCGTATTTGATTTCACCTAACCATAACCATGCAGCATCACCTTGAGCAGAGATACCAGTAGTACCGTCCCAGGAAACTGCAGCCCAATCCTTGTATGAAGCTTCACGAGATTCAGACATTGCAGCATCTATATGAGCATCAATTGCACTATTATTTATTCCAACAACATTTGATGGGGAAGAACTGTAATATCTGGAACCAACATCACTAGGATCTGTGGAACCATATCCATAAACTACTCCTTGAGAGTATTTATTTGGATTTATTTCATCCCACTCTGCACCGATAGCCTCTATTTCAATACCAAACTCTTTAGCTTGTTCGGACACTCCTAAAGATAATGCTTGTCTTTCAGGTGCACCTGGAGGATAGTATATTTTGAATGATGCTTTTGTACCATCTTTTTCTCTTATTCCATCACCATCAGAGTCAACCCAACCAGCCTCTTCCAAGGTTTTGTTAGCGAATGCAACATCACCATCTTGGATTTTTGCATTAGGATTAGCCCAAGGTAATTGGTGAGCAACACCATCGTAGGATGGAACACCTAAACCGTTTAATGCACCGTCAGCCAATGCAGTTCTGTTAATACCGTAATTCAATGCTTTTCTGACAGCAATGTCGGAAGTTACATTGTTACCGATAGGATAGTTATCCTCTTCTGTCACTTCTCCAGTATCAGGCACATTAGGTAATGAAATACCACGAACGTCAATGGTATCCATTAAGTACATTGTGTAGCCGTCAATTTTTTCTTTACCGTATTCGAGAGGTACAGCTACGATATCAGCTTCTCCGTTTTTAGCTAAGTTGAATGCCGCTTCGTTTTGAGCGAAGAGAATGGTTATTTTTTCGACTTGTGGCATTTTTCCGTAGTAGTCAGGGTTTTTCTCTAAGATCACTTGCTGACCTTTATCCCATTGTACAAATTTGTATGGTCCGGAACCGACAGGGTTTTCACCGTAGGTTTCGTTGTTGTATGAATCGGAAGGAACAATACCTATGTAAGCCAACTTATCTAAGAAAGTGGAATCAGATTTATCTAAGTCAAATTCTACAGTGTAGTCATCCACAGCTTTAGCTTCTTTTAAAGCAGATAAGTCTAAGCTTGCACCACTTTCCTTAGCTGCATTGAATGTGAATGCTACGTCTTCTGCAGTGAGTGGTGTTCCATCAGTGAACTTGACGTCATCCCTTAAGTTTACAGTATACTTTGAATAATCTGAATTTATTTGATAGTCTGTAGCCAAATCATTGGAGTAAGTACCGTTTGTATTCATTTTAAGTAAGGTACTTTGAATCAATGGCTCTGCATAATAGTTCCAACCTGCAATAGAATCGAAACCGGCTTCCGGTTCCCCTCCGTGACTGTAAGCTGCAACTACAATTTCACCAGGCCCTCTTTCAGGAGTGTTTCCTCCCAAAAGGAGAGCTCCACCAAGAAGTACAATAATAATTGCGATTACCGCACCGATAATATACTTTTTATCCATAAAAAACTCCTCTAAGTTAAGAATTAAACTAAGATTAATCCCACATAATTTAAAATTTTTTTACTTTAGAAAAACTTCTTAATTTAATAAGCAACATCTTATCTTCACTGAAAATAAAAATTTGGCAACATAATATGAAAGATCTTTCAGTTAATATCTAAAACACAAAGTCTTAAGTTAAAAAGTCACAAAATGATTTTTCAATGAATGTATAAATATCACATATTAAACAAAACCCATTAAAAATTGAGTTAAGAAATTCAATCCAAAATTGTAAATAAAAAACTATTTAATAGCATTTTATTAAAAAAAAATAAAGAATATGCAGAAGCATATTTTTTATAGAAAAAATTTACTAAAAATTTTGAAAAAAGTAAATTTTTTTTAAAATATTTTAAAATAATTTTGATAATAATTAAAGTAAATTATATTACTCAAATAATTATCAAGCCAAATTTAATTTTTTTAAAATATACTTTATAATTAATGTTTTATACCTACATATATATAAATATTTTGAAATGGATTAGCATATTCGGGGAACTAATTCTTTTTTTTTTTGAACTAAAAAACTAATTTTATAATACTTTAAAAAATGATTTTTTATTTAAATTGAATACTATAAAAATTGGAAATTTATAAAAAAAGTAGAGAAAGTTTTTTATAAAACTTTCCC
>SUTG01000077.1 GCA_015063035.1 Methanobrevibacter olleyae | reverse complement strand
TAAGTTAGATTATCTAATAAATAAAATGGGAGTAAATAATGTAACACTAAAATATAATGGAAACAATATATATGCACCATCAACTAAATCAATTAGAATTATAGCAGATAGAATAGAAACACATATTACAATTTCAAATACTGTTAAAGAAGTAAATACTCCTTTTATTACAATTAAAGGACAATTTTATGATTATAAGGGAAATATGCTAAGATACACTCCATTAATTTTTATTGATATATTAATTATTCCACTAGTAGATATAATAGTCTTTATATAAATACTATTGCTTTTTTATAAATATGTCCGATTTAATTATCCGTTACTTAAAATTTTAATCTTTTTTTATTTTATAAAAATAGAATCAGCATATTTTTTTCTTTAGTCTTTAAGTGTTGTAGTAATAGATAATTATTTTTAAAAAATATTAGGAATTATTTATAAATAATATTTTTATATTTTATGCCAAACTATATAAATGTATTACAACATAATTATAATTATAAATAAAATATTTATAAAAAAATTTAAAATAAAAACAATTTATAGGTTTAATATCAATCAACCTATGGATTGATGGAATATTTTTTAATGGATAATTGTCTCTTGACTCTTTTAAAAATATTCCAATTTAAAATTATTATAGTAGAATTAGTAGTTGAATATTTAAAAAAATAAAAAAAAACAAAGAAAGGAGAATTTTTATGCATAGTATAGATTTATCAGAAAACAAAGTACTCGTAAAAGATCAATATAAGTTAATAAAAAGTACAACACATATTAAAAATTCTAAAGGTGAACTGAAGGATTATACAAGTTATAACTGTAGTTTTCCTTACCCGTTCTATGAGATGTTAAATTTTCCTAAGGAAGTATATTTCTATGAACGAATGAATAGGTTTTATATTACTAATGAAGAACCACCTGATTATTATAATTGGAAGAAGATTCAACTTCAAACCCGTAAAAATAAGAATCAAAAGTCCAGTAAGGAGAATGAAAATAAGAAATGGGCAAAGTTAATGGCTATTCCGAAATTGGTAATGGGTGAATTAGATAATTTCATGACATTACATTATTGTCTGCACTGCAATGAAAAGGATTACGTGACTAACCGTATTGGTTTATTGGAAGTTAGTCTTTCCAGGAACGAACTGAATGAATGATTGTTTTTATTTCGGGAGGTTATCAATATGACTATGATAGATGAAGAAGAAATTAAATGTTCCTTATGTGGAAAAATATCAAAACAACCAGTTTTATTAAGTTCCAATCAGTTTGGATATCAGGACCTTGATTTAAGGCCATCGGAAATGTATAGATCCACAATTAATACATGGGTTTTGGAATGTCCACATTGCGGATATGTTGCAACAAATTTGGAGGATGAATTAACAATAGATACGGATTTCCTGGAATCTGAAGAGTATAAAACCTGTAATGGTATTGAGTTTCAATCAAAACTTTCGGAGATATTTTACAAATATTATTTGATTCAAACGAAAAAATCCGATGATGTTGATTCATTTTTTGCTATCCTGCAGTGTGTATGGACATGTGATGACGCAAATGATGAAGAAAATGCAAAGCTTACAAGACAGATTGCAATAAACATTGCCGATAAAATCATAGAATCCGGAAATGAGAGGGATAATAAATTTATTGTACTGAAAGCTGATTTATTAAGACGAAGCGGTGAATTTGATCAGTTGATTGAAGAATATGAAAATCTTACATTAGGTGATGAACTATTGGATAATATCATAAAGTTCCAGGTAAAGAAAGCATATGATAAGGATAATAATTGTTATACAATAGAGGAAGTATCTTAATTTATCGGGAGTAATACCTTCCTCTGTTATATTTCATTATTTTCCTATTTTTTTTTACTAAAAGAAGGGAATGATGAATATGGATGAAATAAATAATTTAATAAATATTACTAAAAAATATTTGATAAAATATGACTATGAAAAGGTTATCAAAAGCTGTGATAAAATACTGGAAATAGATCCCGGTTCGAGTTTTGGATTAAGGTTTAAGGCAATATCATATATTAAAACAGGAAAGTATGAAGAAGGATTAAAGTATTATTCTAAACTAAATAAGATATATCCCGATGACAAGGATATTATATCCACTTTAGCATACTTGAATGAAAAGATAGGAAATTATGATGAAGCCTTGAAGCTATATGATAAAATTATAAAAAAATATCCTACCGGCCACTTCAGAAAACGTTTACTAACAAAAATTAAACGATATGATATTTTAATAGATGAATGTGATAAGCAAATCTCAACAATAAAAAAAGATGAAATATGTGCAAATAATAAAATATTGGGTCTGCTGGAGGAAAAAGCAGTTTATCTTTACAGGAATGGACAATATGATGAGTCATATAACACATTTAAAAAAGCATTAGAAATATATCCGGAATCAAAAAATGGTTTTAATCCCTATAAAAAAGATCCTCAATGGTACATTCATTTAGAAGAATGTCTAAATAAGTATAGTGATAGTGAAGAATTTTTCAACGAATTCTTTAAAGTAGACAATTATCATATCTGGTATAGAAAATTAAGTAGAAGTTATGCAGAAGGATATAATTTTGTTTATGCAGATACTTTAATTGAAAAAAATCCTCAAAATACTGATATTTTGGATAAGATTGCTAAAATTTCAGAAAGTTTTGACATAGACTATTCATTGGATTGCTATTACAGGATACTTGAAGTAGAACCTGAAAATAAAACAGCTGTAAATTCTATAATCAGCTTATATGAAAATAACTATAATAAAGATAAGGCAATTAAATTCATAGATTCTAAATTGAACAGTCCTATTTTACGTTTATCACTGCTCAGGCAAAAAATTGATATTCTTGAAAGCATGACATTATATGAAGAGGCCTTAAAATGCTATGATGAATATATGACATATGAGCATATTAATGAAAGTGAATTTACGAAAATAATCTTTGATAAATTGATTTGTATGGAATTATATGCCTTGGAATTATATAATGAAAAGAATTATGAAAAAGCTTATAGGATTTTAAGTGAAATATCTTCTAAATTCCATAATATAACAGGTAATGAAAATTATGAATTGTCTGACTGGTATAATAATGTATTAAGAAAATCATTGGATAAATCAAATGATAATCCGAAGATATTTTTTAAACAATTCTATGAACCAGACAAGAAACAGACTGAATCCTGGATAAGAAAAATAAATTATATGGAATATAAATATACTCCATTAAAAAATATGGGATATAAGACATATCCTAATATATTATTTGGTGAAAATCCTACAAATTATTTGTTCTTAATGAACAAGGCACGCAAATACTATACTGGAGTTATAAAGCCTTATGAGGCTCTGCCAATATTTAATCAGATATTGGAAATAAATCCCTACAATCAGGAAATCTTAAATCAGAAATTCAACATGTTAATATCTTCAGAACAATATGAAGAAGCATATGAATTATTTAAAGAAATTAAAATAGACTATCCTGTTATCTATTATAAATTAGACAAATTTGTTGACTATTTAATTAACAACCGGGAATATGACAGAGCTAAGTACTGTTTAAACAGACTGTTGATTGAAAGATGGACAAGAAAAGAATTAAAGAAACTTAAAATGCTATGGGATAAATCTGATGATATTGAAAGTCAAAACGAAAGTTCATATTATATGGACTGGATTAGTCTCATAAACTTCAAGCATGAAAAATGTATCTGTCCTGAATGTCATGGAAAACTAATGCCTATTAAATATGGTTTAATCATAGAGACAATAGATTCGGATTTCAGTAGTAATCAATGTTATGCATCTGAAAAGATTAATATTTTAAAATATAGGCCTACAGATTACTGTCCTGAATGTAAAAAGGAAA
>SUTG01000053.1 GCA_015063035.1 Methanobrevibacter olleyae | reverse complement strand
TTTTTTTAATTGATTATCATTTCCAATGATTAATTTAAATAAGTTGTAATAAAATAAAACAATTTATATATTATTAATAGTAAAAATATTATTATATTTTATTGGAGGTAAAATTATGGCAAAATACAGATGCACTATTTGCGGATATGAATACGACACCGAAGCTGGTGAAGAAAGAAGAGATGTACCTGCAGGAACTGAATGGGATGACGTGCCTGCTGATTTCAAATGCCCATTATGCGGTGCAGTAAAAACTATGTTTAAAGCATTATAATTGATTTAAACTTTTTCATATACTACTTTCTTTAAATCTGATGAAGGTGAATAAAATGGTATTTGTATGTGACATATGCGGATACGAATATAATCCTGATGCTGGTGACCCAGATAATGGTGTAGAACCGGGCACTGCTTTTGAAGACTTACCAGATGATTGGGTTTGCCCATTATGCGGTGCAGAAAAAGGGGATTTCGTAGAAGAATAAATAAATTTAACTTATGATTATTAAATTTTCATTCAATTTTAATCTTGAATTATTAGATTATTGCAATGATAATTTAATAAATTTTTTTTTAATTTTAAGGTGTTATGATGGTAAATGAAAAGATGGAAGCAGCATTAAATGCTCAATTAAATGCAGAAGTTTATTCTGGATACTTATACTTATCTATGGCAGCTTACTTTGAAGACATCGACTTAGCAGGATTCGCTAACTGGATGAGAGTTCAAGCTGCAGAAGAATTGGAACATGGTATGAAATTCTATGATTACATCATCAGAAGAGGGGCAAGCGTAACCCTTACTGCAATTGAAGCTCCACAAACTGAATGGGACTCTCCACTTGCAGCATTCGAACATGTTTTATCCCACGAACAATTAGTTACCGGCTTAATCAATGATTTGGTTGACTTAGCTATTGAAGAAAAAGACCATGCAACCAACAACTTCTTGCAATGGTTCGTTGAAGAACAAGTTGAAGAAGAAGAAAACGCTATGGAAAACTTAGCTAAACTCAAGTTAGCTGGCGAAGACAACTCTTTATTATACAAACTCAATGAAGAGTTTGCAGGTCGTGGAGGCGAAGAATAGATTTGATCTATTCTTTCTTTTTTTATTTTTTAATTTATTCTAACTATCTATTTTTAACTATTTTTATCAAAGAATTTATTTTATTTAAATTCCTTATTTTTACGTAATAACATCAATTTGATTGAATAATTATAATATAACAATTAAAATGAAAATTAACTGTTAAAAAAACTATAATATTTATTTATAATGAAAATCAAGTATCAATTGAAGGTTTTTTATGCCTGCAGAAAATATATTCATTACTTGGAGGCATAAAATGAAAACCAAAATTAGAGATATTCTTAAATATTCATATTTGGTCTTTAGAGAACGTTCTGGAGACATTCTTAAATATTCATTAGAAATCTTGAAGATTTTCATAATGCTAATGAAATAAATTTGTTACTGTTGTCGAATTTTAAAAAATTTTTGTTTAATATTTTCATTGGGTAGTTTTTTACCTTCAAAATAATAAAGATTATATATTTCTAAAAATAGAATATATTTAGAGTTTATTTCAAACTCCAAGTAATGAAAATTTAAAGTTAAGAATTCTTTTGAATTCTTAAACTTTAAGTTTTAAAAACTATTTTTTAAATTCTTTCATATTCTATTTTGTTTTATTTTTAGAAAACTATTTTTATTAGAAATAAAAGAGTATTACTATATATCAAATAATTTATTATTCTAATTAAAATTAATTTAAGGAGGCAATATATGGTAAAGGTAAGTGTAATGGGTTCCACAGGCGTAATAGGTAAAAACGTTACTTTTAAATTGGCTAGAGCAGATACCGTAAGTGAAGTTGTGTTGTTTTCAAGGCCTGAAAGCATTGACAAGGCAAAGGGCCAAAGCTATGACATGTATGATGCATTAGCAGCTGAAGATATTGATTGTTTACTCACTCCATCCTGCGATTATGAGGACCTTGCAGATTCCCAAATAGTATTGATTTCTGCAGGCGCTCCAAGACAAGAGGGCATGAGCAGAAGGGATTTGGCTTTTGTAAATGGAAAAATCGTATCAAATTATGCAAGACAAGTGGCTAAATATGCTCCAGATGCCATTATAGTAGTTGCAACAAATCCTGTGGATGTAATGACCACAATCGCTTTGGACGCTTCAGGTTTCGATAGGGACAAGGTCATTGGTGTAGGAAACCACTTGGATTCTTTAAGACTCAAGACTTACTTCGCTAGACGATTGAACATCAACAGCAGTGAAATCCATACACGTGTTATAGGTGAGCATGGGGAGAATATGGTTCCTCTTTTAAGTTCAACCACCATTGGAGGTATTCCTTTGAAATACTTTATTAGAGAGGTTGAATTGGATATAAGAGAGATCATTCAGACTCTTAGAAATGCAGGAAACACTATAATCTCCAAAAAGGGAGCTACTGAGTATGGTCCTGCATATGCAATTTCCAACTTGATCATTACATTGATTACAAATTCCCATAAGATATTGACTGTAAGCCTTTACCTGGAAGGTGAAATAGCTGGTGTTAAGGGAGTTTCCTTAGGTGTTCCATCTGTACTTTCCAAAAAGGGAAATGCAATGATTGTTCCTATTCATATGAATGAGTATGAGACAAACAAGTTCCAATCAGCTGCTGAACAGATTGGAAAACTTACAGAAGAAGTTAGAAAGAGTCTAAAAGAAGATAAATAAGCTTATCTTTCTTTTATTTTACTATTTTTATCTATTTTTATTTAATCGGTATTATTCTTAATTATTTTTTTAAAAAATATAACATTCTTTTTTTAATCATTTTATTCCTATAATATTTTTCAGATGAGGAATATGGCTAAATAGGTATAAAAGTCCCATTGGAACAAATAGGGTAATCAAAACCAATGAAATTGTCCAGAGATTGTAAGACAATGTCTTTTCAAACAATTCTATGGTCACTGACAGGACTGCAACATGGGCCAAATAGATTCCATAGCTGTATTGAGCCACTTTTGTAATGAAATCCCTTACGATTCCTTTTGGATTGAAATCAAAGTTCTTGAACAATAGGAAGACTCCTGCTGCATTAAATGCCATGAATATTGCATATCTGTCAAATCTGTAGATTAGGGATGTGCTGGAGAATAGGTATGAGCATATCATCATGGATCCAATTGAGAATAGAATTAACAGTATTGCAAAGTGTTTTTTCTTCAACAATTCCCTTTCAGTGTATCTAAGGTAATATCCAAGGACAACAAGTCCAATAGGGCTTGTAAAGTAGCTAAGCTTTATTGGAAATGGCATTCTTAATGTAAAGTCAAATAGGCATGTAATAAGCCAGAAGAATAGGAAATATTCCAATTCCCTCATGTCTGAATGCTGTATCCACTTATTGAAAACAGGCATGATTAGGTATGTTCCCAGAATCATCCAAAAGAACCAGTCCTGATAGAAATAGTTGTTTTTGCCTAATGCTCCTACGGTAATCAAGCTGAAAAATCCACTTATTTTCAAAGGATAGATGAATGAACTTATGAAAACCAGGCAAATTGATAGGAAGAATAGCCAAAACAGGAATGGATAGATTATTCTAGGCAATCTCTTTGATAAAAATGATTTTATTGTCCAGTCCCTTCCTAATGACAAGGCACCAGATAGCATTAAAAATAGTGGAACCCCTATTCTGAAGAAGTTAATTATAAATGAGCAGACAAGCCAGTTCAAGCTTGGAATTGCACCATAATCTGCAACTATCAAATGTCTGGTGCCTCCATCGAATACATGAACTAAAATTACGGAAATGATTGCCAATGCCCTCAAAGCATCAAAATAGAAGATATGCTTTTTCATTTTATCAAACTAAAATTAATTCCTTAATCAAAACTTTATCCAACTAAAATTCATGCATTAATCAAAAATCAGTATATTATTTGAAAAAATATATTACAAATTAAAAAAAGAAAAAAAGAGTTTATAATTGATTATAAATTATAAACTTCTTCTGCAGGAACTAAAGGTATTTTATATGCATTTAAAATGGATAATAATTCATCCAAATCCTTAGCTTGCAATAAAAGAATAGCTTTTTCAGATCTTTCATGAGTAAATGCATAAAGGTATTCAAGGTCGATTTCCTCATCTTTCAAGATTTTTAGGATTGAAGAAAGTCCTCCAGGAGTGTCATCTAATTCCGCTCCGATGATTGGAGTGTTTTTCACGATGTAATAATTTTTTTCAAGAATCTCCTTAGCTTTCAATGGGTCTTGAACAACTAACCTTAAAATGCCGAATTCAGTGGTGTCCGCTAAAAACAATGCTCTTATGTTGATATCATTTTCAGCAAGCAAATTCAAGACTTGATATAAGTTTCCTCGCTTATTCTCTAAAAATATGGATAATTGTGTTATTTTATACATTTTAGAACTCCCCTTAATTTAATGTAGATTACGTTTGTCAATAACTCTTTGTATTTTTCCTTTTGTGCTTCTTGGAATGCTTTTTGGTGCAACTAGGCTGACATTAACTGCAATTCCAATCTCATTTTGAATGTATTCTCCGATTTTACGTTTAACTCCTATCATCTCTTTGATGTCATCTGAGAAGAGAGATTCTGAAGCTTCAACCTTGATTTCAATCTCATCCATTATGTCTGGACGTGTAACAATGATTTGGTAGTGTGGCTCGATGTCACTGACCTTAAGAAGTGCCTTTTCAATCTGTGATGGGAAAACGGCAACTCCCTTAACCTTGATCATGTCATCAGATCTTCCTGTGATCCTTTCCATTCTTGCAAGTGTCCTTCCACATGCACAGGTATCATAGTGAAGTGCGGTAAGGTCCTTTGTTCTGAATCTGATTATAGGCATGCTTTCCCTTTCAAGGTTGGTCAATACCAATTCTCCATGAGTTCCTTCAGGCAATGTGTTTCCTGTCTTTGGGTCAATGATTTCCGGATAGAAGAAATCCTCAGCAATGTGCAAGCCATTCTGTGCTGAACATTCAATACCTACACCAGGGCCCATCAATTCAGTAAGCCCGTAGATATTGTAAGCCTTGGTCTTGAATGTGTCTTCAATTCTTTCTCTCATTTCAGCTGTCCACATTTCAGCTCCAAAACCGATAGCCTTAAGTCCAAGCTTTTCAAAGTCTATTCCTTCCTCTTTAGCCACTTCTCCAAGATAGATTCCATAGGATGGAGTGAAAATGAGGCAGGTGGTGCCGAAGTCTGCCATGATTTCAACTTGTCTTCTGGTCTGGCCGGTTGAAATAGGGATGATTGTAGCTCCTAATTTGTGAGCGCCATAGTGAACACCGAATCCTCCTGTAAACAATCCGTAACCATGGGTGTTCTGTATTATGTCGTCTTCATCAAGGCCCATCATGGTAAGCCCTCTTGCAACGATTTCTCCCCAATTGTCTATGTCACCTTGGGTGTATCCGCTTACAACAGGCTTTCCAGTAGTTCCTGAAGAGGAGTGTACCTCTATGATTTCCTTTTTATCAACTGCAAACATTCCAAATGGATAACATGCTCTCAAATCATCTTTGGTAAGGAACGGCAACTTTTCAATATCCTTTAAGGTTTCGATGTCTTCAGGGAAAACATTTGCATTGCTATACTTTTCAGTGTAAAAGGGAATCTTGTCAAATGCCCTCTTTACAGTAGCCTGCAACTTCTTCAATTGAAGTTCAAAAATGTCTTCTCTTGACATGCATTCAATTTCTTCATTCCACATATTCTAACCTTTTTCTCTTTCTGTAATTTTTATTATTATGATTATAATTAAATTTCTTATTTTTTATATATGCTAATTTGTATAGTTAATTTTTTTTAAATTTATTTAATTAATCCTAAATTTTTCATGTATTCTAAACTTTTTTCAATGAAATCTACAGACATTAACTCTAACATGTAGATGCCATCATACTTTTTCTTAGTAAAAACATCAAAGAACCCATTTACATCAAAAGTCCCATCACCTAATGCAAGGTGTGAGTCATCATCACCCGGATTATCATGCACATGTATGTGTTTAATTGAGTCAAAGTAAATTTCCTCTGGAGTGAAGCCATTTGTATGGGCATGACCTATATCCATAGTCATAGGAAGGTCAAGCTTGACTAATGTATCATTCAGTTGATTGACATCCATGAACAGGAAGTCAGTGATGTTTGGCAGGTTTTCAATGCATGCATCAACTCCATTGTCTTTGGCATAGTCACCTACAATCTTTAAGTGCTCTTCTGAAATCTGATAGACCAAGTCTTCCCTTCCCCTTCCATGGAATCCAAGTATGCCTGGATGAACAACTACAAGATTGCTGTCAATCATGTTTGCAAGGTCGATTGACCTTTCTATTTCCCTAACTGAAAAATCGGCAGCTGCCGGATTCAAGGAAGCGATATTTATGTCAATGAATGGAGCGTGAACAGTGTATTTCAAGTCATATGATTTAATGAGGTTTATCAGTTCACCATCATCATTGATTTCTCTATAAGGATAATCATGCACTATTTCAACATAATCGATATGCTTATTGCTGTCAAAGTATTCTAAAGCTTCTTCCATTGTTCTGTCTTCTGTTGCTAACATTGAAGCTCCTATTTTCATATTTTTACCTCTATAATAAATTATTAGAATTATTCCCTTACTCTAGCAACCACTCTCAATCCCTTATCCAAACCTTCAAGTATTTCATCAGTCAGGTCAAGGTTCTTATGAAGCTTTACATAGCCTCTTTTGCCTACAGTTGCTGTAAACAAGTACTTGTCCTCTAAAAGAATGTCAAAGGAACTTCCTACAAATTTCTTTCCGATAGGCAATACAAGATGGTCCTTTCTTATTTCAGGAAAGAGTTCAAATACTTCATAATAGAATTCAGAGTTTTCTCCTTCTTCATAATAGTCATCGTATTCATCTGAATCTTCACTTAAGTCATAGTAATTGTCCTTGCTGTAATCCTTCTTGCCTTCATCGATAATGTAATCATCCATATTCTCATTATATTCCTTCAATTGGGACTTTTTGGACTTCTTATGCTTGTCTTTCCTATCCTTTTTAGACTTTTTGGATCTTTTTGATAAACGTTCGCTAAAGCTATCAGGTGCCTTTTCAAGAGGTTCAACATTCATGCTTATTCCAATATCATTTTCAAGTTCTGCAATTCTCTTTCCGCCTTTTCCAATGATTTTAGGAATGTATTTTTCAGTGATGTAAATGTTCACTCTTCTGTCGTTTTCCATGCTCACTTCAATAGCTGCCTTTGGAGCTATTCTTTTCATGGTTCTTAGGATTTCCCTTTCTGCTATCAATTGGACAGGTGTCTTGTCCTTTTTATTTGCCTTTTTAGACTGTTCAACCATTCCAATATCCATTACGATGGTCTGTTCACCGTAAGTGTAAATCTCATTGACTAAGGTTCCGCTTTCAAAGTCCCTCACTTCAATAACAGGTCTTGCAAGGTCTCGCTCTTCCATTCCACTTGGAACCTTTACGGTAAGCTTGTTTTCATAAATGGCTGATATTTCACCATCTTCAATATAGATTGTAGTGTCTACGATTGAAGGGATGGTACCTAAATCCACTCTGCTTGCTATCCTTTGTATTGCATCGATAGGCCTTGTTGCATGAACCACACCAATCATTCCCACACCTGCAAGTCTCATGTCTGCAAATATCTTGAAGTCATGGTTCTTTCTAAGCTCATCGTAAATGGTGAAGTCCGGTCTGACCAATAGCAATATGTCTGCAGTGTTTTCCATATCCCCTTCAAGAGGGGCATATTGGGTTATTGTGTCCCCTACCTGCAAGTCTCTTGGAGATTCCATGGTTTTCACCACTTTATTCAAGTCTTCATCATAGAATTTAGCTATTGCCTGTGCAAATGTACTTTTACCTGCTCCTGGAGAACCAGAAATCAATATTCCCCTTGCACTGTTGGTTAGCCTTTCAATCAATTGGCTTGATAAGTGGTATTGGTCAAGTGAGACTTCAGCTACAGGTCTTACTGCAGTTATTTCAAGGGCTTCTGAGAAAGGAGGCCTTGCTATTGATATCCTAAGGTCTCTTGACTGGACTACAATTGCACCTTGCTTGTCAACTTCCAAATATGTTTTGGGATCGTATCTTTCCTTTTCAAGGATTTCCTCTGCAATTGCTTCCAATTGCTTGTATGTGAATTTCTCATCTGCAAGCCTTACAAGTTCAATATGCCCTGGCTTTCCCTTTTTAGCCATTGGTACAACATTTTCCTTTAGATGAACGCTCATGGTGTCATCATCAAAGAATTTAGCTATTTTCAAGTCTATTGCACCTTTGTATTCCTGTGCATAATAGATTGTAGGTATTCCTTGTGCCTCTGCAGTCTTTGCTTGGATCTTATCGCTTGTTAATAGTAGTGCAAGTTCATCCTTTGCAACATCTCTGATTAATCCGTCTATCTCTCCAAGCTTTGCATTGTCCTTTTCAAATTTGGTAGGTCTTCTGCCGGTTATTCTGATTGATATTTCACCGATTTCAGCTAAATCCTGAAGTTTCTTTACATTCTCAAGACCTCGAATTCCAGTTGGCCTTTGATTGTTGGCTTGATGTTCAAGTTCTGCGATTACAGCTTCCGGTATGATGATTTCAGGATAGTTCAATCCCTTTTCCTTTATTATTTTCTCTACATTTCCTTCTATGATTGCACTTGTATCAGGCACTATCCTTTTTATCTCATCATTCAAGTCATCTTCATCATTATAATCGCTATTGTATTCATATTCATTAAAATCCATATTTTCACCTCCCTTGAGGCTTTTGATAATTTATAATTCTTAGTTATATTTAAAGAAAATATTTAAGCAAATAATAAATTTAAGAATAATTAATTTAAGTTATTTACCCATACATTTCCTTTGGATCAAACAATCTTTCAGAGATTATTTCTATATCGTCATCTGTAAGATTGTCAATGTCAATGTTTTCCTTATCAATGTCCAATTGCCTAAAGAAGCAAGATCTGTATCCTTCGTGGCATGCTGCACCGATTTGCTCAACCTTCATTATGATTGCATCTGCATCACAGTCAATGTACATTTCCTTAACGGTTTGGACATTGCCGGAACTTTCTCCCTTTAGCCATTGCTTTTGTCTTGAAGTGGAGTAGTAATGTGCCTTTTTGGTCTTTAATGTTTGCTCTACAGCTTCCTTATTCATGAAAGCCACCATCAATACGTCATTTGTTTTCCAGTCCTGTGCAATTGCAATGACCAAGTCTTCTCCACCCATGTTAAGTCTGAAATTAAATTCCATTTTTCCACCCTATGTTTTTTAATTTAGTTTATAATTTAAATCATAATTAATTCATTATTTAATTCATATTTTAATTCATAATTTAAAACATAATTTAATTCATATTTTAATTTATAATTTAATCATTTTCTAAAATCAATGGTAGTCTTTATTAAAGGAGCCAATTCATCTATAGGCACTAGTTCCTGTTCTCCAGTTTCCATATACTTTAAAGTCACTTTTCCTTCATTAAGGTCCCGTTCACCTACAAGAACTGCAAATGTCACGCCTATCTTGTTTGCATAAGCCAAGATCTTCTTGAATTTCTTTCTGGACAAGTCCACTTCTGTTGGAATTCCTGCTTTTCTAAGGGTCTGTGCAATGCTGAATGCATCATGTCTTGTAGAGTCTGAAATAGCTGCAACATAAGTGCTTACGATAGGTTCAAGTTCTGGCTTTCCATTAAGCTCTTCGATTGCATTCATTAATCTGTCAAATCCTAATGCGAATCCTGTAGAGACAACGTCTTCTCCACCGAATAATTTAACGAGATTGTAAGTTCCTCCACCGCACACTTGCTTTTGTGCACCAAGTCCTTCTACATATACCTCAAACACTATTCCAGTATAGTAGTCAAGTCCTCTTGCCACTCCAAGATTGAGTTTGTAGTTGAATACCTGGAAACTTTCAAGGGTCTTTACAAGTTCCTTGAACTCTTCAAGAGCTTCCTTGGTTTCTTCGTAAGGTGATACGAGCTCTTCAATGTCTTCTATTATGGAAGAGTCACCAACCATATCCATAAGCTTGAACAATACTTCGTTGAGTTCTGGCTTGTCCTTGATGATAGGGTTTTCTCCAATCAATGATTCTTTTAGGAAATCCTTATCTCCCTTATCGATAACAACCATGATTTCTCTTTGAGTTGTGGTGTCTATATCAAAGTGAGCGAATAATCCTCTAATGATTCCTAAGTGGTTTACATTGAATTCAGCAGTAGTGATTCCAAGCTCTTCAATTGCATTGTTACACATAGCTATTACTTCAGCTTCACCTTCAGGAGTCTTTGCTCCAATCAATTCACATCCAAATTGCCAGAATTGTCTGAATCTACCTTTTTGTGGTCTTTCATATCTGAAACAGCTGCCATAGTAGTAAATCTTGATTGGCTTTGAGGTTTTCTGTAATTCATTTAAGTATAATCTTGCAATAGGAGCAGTTATCTCTGGTCTTAAAGCTAAATCCCTGTCTCCCTTGTCCTTAAAGTTGTATAATTGATCTACAATTTCCTCTCCTGATTTTGTAGTGAATAATTTTAAGTCTTCAAATAAAGGTGTTTGCACTTCACCAAAACCATAGTTTTCAAATACATTTCTTAAAATGTCTTCAGCATGTTTCCTTTGCCTCATTTCTTCAAAGAGGAAATCTCTTGTTCCCCTTGGTCTTTCGAATTCCATTATTTATTCTCCAATGTTTTTAATGATTTAATCGGGTATAATTATTATTTTTAATAGTAAATCGTTTAACAATATTATATTTAATATTTATTTATATATAATAGTTGTTAATATTATACAATTTCAATTAGTTTTATTGAAGTTTATGATTTAAAAAATATTCATTTTTGATAAGAGTTTGCTGAATGAAATCTTAAACTATTAGAAATATTTATATATTATTTTTATATACATATATATAACTTGAAAATAAATTTTTCAAGGGGGCAACTGAAATGAATATCAAAAGATATCTATATATAACGCTAATTTTCATTGTTTTAGTCAGCCTGTCTGCCGTTAGCGCAGCAGATGACAATGCAAATGGGATTATTAGTGTTGATGACAATGACGAACTTATTTTAGACGAAGCAATCGATGATGATGTTTCAAGCGCTAATAATAATTATGATGAAGAACTTATTTTAGAAACCCCCGCTGATGATCTTGTTGGAAGTGAAAATGATGCAACTCCCCTAAAGGAGGGTGCAACAGGCTCATTTTCAGATTTGAATAAATTGATTAATGAAGATTACAGCAGCAATGACACAATCACTTTAAATAGCAATTATAAGTATTCAGAAGGTGATGAAAGCTTTATACACGGAATCAAGATAAGCCGTGAACTAACCATCGATGGTAATGGATACACATTAGACGGATCCCATATTGCAAGCATATTCTATGTGGATGGTGCATGGGGGGTCACATTCAAAGACATTAACTTCATAAATGGAAATGCCACAGGCAGTGCCAATGAACGTTATGGAGGAGCTATTTCTGTCAGGTATGGAAATGGAATTGCTGAGAACTGTAACTTTACCAACAACACTGCTTCAGGCACTGGCGGTGCTATGCATGGTGGTTCTGCATATAACTGCGTATTCACCTTAAACTCTGCTGAGTGGGACGGTGGTGCTATGTATGAGGGTTCTGCTTCCAATTGTACTTTCACTGGCAATTCTGCTTCAGTCGCTGGCGGTGCTATGAGTGGTGGTTCTGCTTCCAATTGTACTTTCACTGGCAATTCTGCTTCAGTCGCTGGCGGTGCTATGTATGAGGGTTCTGCTTCCAATTGTACTTTCACTGGCAATTCTGCTTCAGTCGCTGGCGGTGCTATGTATGAGGGTTCTGCTTCCAATTGT
>SUTG01000052.1 GCA_015063035.1 Methanobrevibacter olleyae | reverse complement strand
CTTCACTGTCAGTTTGGATTTGTACTTCATCCACAATGGATGAAATAGCATCAAAACTGGTTTTTAAAATACTAGAATCACTTAACTCTGCTTTAAACATTAAAAATCAACTCTTGATTTAATTTTAAGCATTGATTATTTATTTTATAAATAAAATAGCCCGTTTAAGCTTACATATTTTATTTAAAAATAATTTATTAAAATAATGCATAATTTATTTTTTTAAATTCTTGAAATTTAATAAAATCATATTATTTTATTATAATATTATATAAGTATCTAATCATTTATAAATCTAATCAAAAGTGAAAAATTTTTAATGAAAAATGGAAAAATATTGAAAAAAATATTGAAAAATATATTAGAAAAAGTGTGAAAAAAACGAGCATATAAGCTAAGTAAATAAAAAAATAGATGATAGAATTTTACTAAAATAAAGAAAAAATAAATTTAAGAAAAATTAATGTTTTCTTAAACTATTATCAAAATTGGTACCTTCAATGATTCTTCTTTTTTTCTCTTCCAATTCTTGAGCTTTTCTTATCTTTTCAGATGTTTCCTCTTCACTTAAGGAATCGCCATCAAATTTAGATAAGTCAACAGACTTTTTGAATTTAGGTTTAGAACTTTTAGATTCTTCAAAAATCTCCTCATCATCTCCAAAATCATATTTGGAATACTTATCCTCTAAACCATTCATTTCTTCAGCCTCCAAATTGGAACTGGCATCTTCTTCGATAAACTCTTCTTCAACAAGGTCTTCTTCAGGAGACTCCTCTTCAATAGCTTCCACAATAGGTTCATCTAAAGATTCATCTACAGGATCTTCAATGCCTTCATCTGCAATGAATTCATCTTCTTCAACTAAATCGGGACCCTCTTCAGAAATCTCATTAGGAATATCTTCAGAAATATCTTCAGAAACTTCATCAGGAATATCATCAAATGAATCAAATTCATCCCCATCATCAAAATCGTATTTGGAATACTTATCATCCAAATCAGACTCATCAAACTCATCAGATTCCTTGTTTAATCTTGAATGAATAGGAATAATCTCATCAGTTTCATCCATGTCATCTGAAAGTTCTGTTGAATTGGCATTTTCATGCTCTTTAAAAGAAGATTGATTTTTTTGAGATGTTAGATTTGAATCGGAATATAAAGAATTTATGTCATCATCAGAAAGTTCCTCTTCCTTTTCATTCTCAAATAAATCTTTAGTGGAATCAACAGATTTGTCATTATCGCCGCTATCGGAAAAATTAGAATCTTTTTTTCTTTTTAAAACGCTGAAAATAGCGTCAAAGTCTTCACGAGTAATACCGTCCTCGCTTACCTCATCATAATCAATACTTTTAATGCTGTTAAACGTATCGATAATTAACGAAGACTTTGAGGAAGAGAAGAACTTCAATAAAGAAAATCCGATAATTATTAGTCCAATAATTACCAAGAAAATAGCAAGTCCTGCAGTTTCACCGGATAAAACATTATCCACAACCCTATCAGAACTTGAAGCGTAATAGCTTATTCCAATGATTAGGATTGCCAAACCTACAATAAAACCAACAAGGGTTAAAAGTGTAGAGGAATCAAAAATATCTAAAGATTTTTTAGAGTCGGAAGATTTCTCCTTATTGTTTATCAATACACCTTGAGCAGAAGATTTTCCAATTTTATCTCCTACATCTTCATCTGCTAATGCAACATCATTATCTTTTTGAGGGATGAAGGAATCTTCATCATCAATCTCTTCATCACTATCAAATGATTCGCCAGAGTGATCACTAGCCTCATCATCAATAGAATCAGTATTTTCTTTTAAATCAAGATTTTCAGTTGATTCAATAACATTTGCTTCAATGGAATCATCTAAATTAGGATTAATGACAACTCCTCCTTCAGCAGATTCATCATCGAAAGCATCAGATTCATCTAAATCTTTGTATTCATTATGAATAGGAATAATTTCATCTACATCGTCTTCAAAATCATTAGAAACTTCATAAGATTCATCATCTTCATAGTTATTGGAAACTTCATAAGATTCATCATCTTCAAATTCTAATTCCTTAAAAACTTCAGAGATGGATTTGGATTTATTGAATCTAGTTTTTTTAAGAGAAGTGGAATCATTAGCTCTGGGAGCTGATTCATCGTTTCCCTTGGAAACATCTTCTAAATTACTATTTTTTGAATTAGTCATTTTATCTCCTTACTTAAAAATACTAAGGATACTCACTCAACAATAATTAACACACCATAATACCCTTAGTAAAATCGCTATAAATACGATTAAATGAATAATAAATGTAAATATAATTTAAATTTAAAACTAAAAATATCTTAAGCAATGCAATCAAGCAATGCAAAAATGATTAAAATTAATTAATCATATCCTCTCCATTTGTGATGACATTTTTCACAAGTGAAGAAACGGGTTGGAGCTTCATCAGCACTACGTGTTTGTAGCAATTCGTATGAAGCACGATCATGTCCACATTTAGGACAAATTTCTCTTACAGTAGAACGTAAACCGCTTTCATCGCCTCTCATTATAACGGTTTCTTTGGATTCTACTTTCTTTTCAATTGAATATTCGGCTTTATCCACTTCAGATGAATCATAGCCGCAAGTGGAACATTTTAATACAATACTTTTCTCATCTCCCTCTCCTACTTCCTGAGGAAGAATCATGCCCCCACATTTTGGACAAAATTCCATTAATTTACCTCCAATATTTAAGATACTACTCTTTAAAAACAGAAATTAGAAAATTTTTAATTAAATATTAAACAATGAGAAACTGATTATAATCTCCAATAATTATAATCGAAAACATTTACCTTTCATATAATAATTCAACTTAATAAAAATTCTAAAATTTAAGTTTTTTAAATTTCGTAAATGATTAACTACTTTATATATATATAACATACTTATAAATAAAGATTATTAAGTCATAGTATTTAAACTTAATTTAAAAATAGGATAAAAAACGCCTAAAAATTAAGAAAAATTGTGAAAATTTAGTAAAAAATAATAATAAAAACAGATTGTTATTAGATTGATGAATAGTAAAAAATTTACAATTTTTTAAAAAATTTTTTACATGAAAAACCAATAATGCCATTTAAAAAAAAATAGTGAAAATCAATAAGCTCGTTTAAAAAAAAAAATAGTGAAATCGATAAGGCCATTTAAAAAAATGAGTGGGAATAAATTTGAAAAATAAATGAAAATTTAGAAAAAATTATTTTCTTCTAAATAATCCCTGATTTCATTTAAAATTTTATCATGGTCAAATGCAAGTTTCATTTCTTTCAAATCATTAAATGAATACACACCAATATCTTTAGCATCATCATCTGCCCTTGCATCATCAAAATTGCCGTGAGCCAAATAGACTATAGACACAGTATGTCTTCTGGGATCACGGTCCGGTTCTGAATAGACATTGAACAATCTTTCCAATTCAACATCAATGGAAGTTTCTTCCTTAGCTTCCCTTATGGCAGCATCTTCTGTACTTTCACCATAATCAACAAATCCCCCAGGCAATGCCCAAGAGTCCTTAAATGGATCATTTTTCCTTTTAATGAGTATAAATTCGTGATTTTCATTGAAAATAAAAATATCAACAGTCAAAGAGGGAATTTTATATTTAATGCTATCACCCCAAATAAAAATGATGAATAATCATTGAATTTAAAAGCAAATTCATAAAATAAAATTAAATTCAAAAACAAACCATAAAAATAAAAATTTAGAAATTAAGAAATTAAGAAATTAAGAAAATAATAAAAAGGACATTAAAACTAAGAAATAATAAAAATAAAAAAGAAGAAAGAATTCAAAATTAGATTCCTTCAAGCAATTCTTTAAATTCAGCAGTTTCTTCTTTCAATCTTTGAGCTGCTCTTAAAAGAGAGTCTCTTGGTCTTTTTGTTCTTTTAGTCTTAATGGTCATGATAGGTTCACCGGTAAGAGGGTGGTCAATACCATAAACCGCATATTCCACATCGCTATCTTCCATGAGATATTTTCTTAAAACATTACAAAGAGAGTGGTTTTCTCCGTGAATAATCATTTCGAGTTCTAATTTGGTATCTTTTACAACTTCAATTTCCATATTATCTTTTCCTTAAAAGTTAAATGACTTCAACAATAAAATTTACAATTTGATGTAAGTTATCATAAAAATTAATAATCATAATTACAATAAAATTTACAATTTGATGTAATTTATCATAAAAATTAATAATCATAATTTTTAGAAACTTTTCTTTTTTCCTTTCTATCACATACAGGACAGTATACTTCAGATTCATTGCAAGGATCCATAAAGGTTCTGCATCTGGTACACATAGCCTTTACAACACCAGAAGTAATGTCTTCTGTGTTTAAATCAAGGTTATCACCCATGATTTTAACTACTTTAGCTTCAATTAAGTCTCCGATTCTGAAAGCATCAGTAAGCTTATCGATGTAGCCAGGAGTCACTTGAGAGATGTGAATAGCCGCCATATAAGGAAGAGCCAATTCACGTCTGGTTCCCTTTTTAGCATAAATAGTTATTAAAGCTCTTTGGCCACGTACATCCTTTACCTCACCGTATACAATATCTCCAACTTTCAATAGGTTTGGACCACCCGATTTTGATATTACAGAGATTTCCTTTTCATCTTCATCAATCAATACATTTCCAGGAACACCTGATTTTACGCTTCCATCATCTTCGTATGCTCCTTGACCTGGTAAAAACTGTTCACTTACACTTAAAAAGTCACCAGGCATTACAAAATCTCCAGATTCCATTTTCATCTAAACACCTCATAATAGGCAATCGCCACTTTCAAGCAATCGGCAATTGCACCAAGTTCAACATTTTATAATTCTGTTTATAAAATTAGGACAATCATCCGAATAATCCCATAACTCCGTTTATAGAATTAGGATAATCAATCCAGAATAAATCCCATAATTCCATTTATAGGATTTATTTAAATTATGAAATTAAATTTGTATAAATTTTCATCCATAAAATTATCAATTGTTTATATGTAAATTATTTATGTTTTTTAGTAATATATAAAAAATTCGGTTTTTAGAAATAGTTTTAAAATTATAAAACAAATAAAAGAGATATAAGCTGGGAATAATAGTTTAAAAAATAAAAAAATAGATAAAATAGGATAAAATAGGATAAAATAAGATAGAATAGGAGTGAAGAAGATAAATAAGACAAAATAGGATAAAATAGGAGTAAATAAGATAAAATAGGAGCAAATACCAAAACTTATTGGTAATACCTATCCTCAAACAATATTTCATCCAATTGATATTTTTCCCATTCCCTTTTGTTTAAGACAATCTCAAGTTCCTTAGGAGTTATTACTGGCTTTTTATACATTTGAGAATCGTCAATAGCTATTCTAGGACATGCGGTTACAACAAATCCTTCAAGTTCCATATATGGAAGCAATACATCCGGATTTACATGGTCCATGAGAAGAATATAGGCTTCCATTCCCTCATCTTCAAGAAGTTTCTTAATTTCCTTAGCCAATTTCATCCTGTATTGGCCCTCTTTTGATGAAACTATAATTCCCCATTTTGTAACTTCCCTTGCCTTCACGATTCTTGCAAATCTTATTCTTAAGATTCTATCTGCATAGGCACTCATTTCACGTATGTCCCCGCTATATGGATCAATAGCTAAAACTGGAGCTTTTGTAAACAAATAGATTCCTAAAGGATGGAAATTTCCACTGCCAATGAATAAGTAAACATCTGCTCCCAAATTCTTGACTGAAGCGAAATTGCATCCTAAAACCTGCCCTTTTCTTGTGCTTCTTGAAGAGCCGATTACAACTTCCTTGCCGTTATCCTCCAAAAAGTCTACAATCTCATCAAGCAAATGCAAGTGCTGTGCTGTTGTTGCAATAGCTATTTTGGAATAATCCTTCAACTGCTCCAATGCCTCTTCAAGGTAATCCTTGATTTTTACATTGGCTTTGGCCTCTATAAACATTGTAGGAATGCGATATCTAAGGGGAAGAGGAGTATGGCCATAATGAACAATGAAATCCACTATCCCATTCATCTTTCTGTCTGAAACATCACAGGCTCCAAAGCAAGGGTCTGCAGATACAATTACAGTGGCTTCAGTTTGCTTTTCAATTTCCCTTGCAAGAGCTACAGCCTGCATCTTAAGTCCTTCTGGAAACTGCAATCCCACATTCCTAACATTCAAAGAGTTGATTTTCTTTATAACCCTTTTAAGCTCCATATCGTATAATGCCATTTTATCAACTAAAATCAAAATAATTTAAAAAAATAAAAGATTGAAATCCGTCAAATAGACCAATCTATAATAATTAGCCTAGAATATATGCCTTAAAAATTTAAAAAAATAAAAAATTAAAAAAAGAGTAAAGATTATAACAATGAATCAGCTACAACTTTTCCATCAACAACATCCAATTTTACAAGAGTCTTGATGTCTTCACCGGTAGCCTCTTCAACAACACCTTTACCTTCACCTTTTTCTACAACAACAATAGTGTCAACCAAGTTTACACCAATGCCTTTCAATTCATTGATTACAGCAGTAAGAGTTCCTCCTGTACTTACTACATCATCCACTAAAATGATATTATCTCCTTCATTCAAGTCATTGATGTATAATTTGGAAGTTGCATATCCAGTGGATTTTACGATTTCATGTTCTCCAGGCAATCCGTATTGTCTTTTACGAATAACTATAAATGGAATGCCTGTTTCTAAAGATAATGCAGTTGCAATGTGAATACCCATTGCTTCAACGCCTACAATCTTATCAATTTTAGACAAATCCAAAATTTCATCTATCACTTTAGCAATTTCCTTTAAAACTGCCGGATCCATTGCAGGCACCCCATCACTGATACCGTGAACAAAGTAATCATACTCTCCTTTCTTAACAACTGGTGCTTTTCTTAAAGATTCTACTAATTTTTCAAGCATTTTTTAACCCTCATACCACTATAATTTATTATTTCCTTTTAACATAATATTCAATTCAAATTTTAAATTAATGATAAAAAATAAAAAAATTAGAATCAAATTTATGTATCTATATCAATAATTTTATAATAAAAGATAAATAAACTTTTATATAATATTAATTTATACATTAAAGTTAATAAGATAAACTATTTATTTGTTTTAGAGAACTAAAACAAAAATAGCATTTTTTAGAAAAATTAGATGAAAATATAATTTTCTAAAAATAAAAATTAGTGAAAAATAAAAATTCTAAATAATTATAACTAAATAAGAATTAATGAAAAATAAAAATTACTAAAAAATTATTATTAAATAATAATTACTAAACCATTAAAAGAAAAATATCGGAGAGATATTATGTCAATGTTAGGAAGTTTAGGAGAAAACCTTACAAACACCATGAAAAAATTGGCTGGAATGAGTGTCATTGACAAAAAGGTTGTAAAGGAAGTAGTTAAAGACATTCAAAGAGCTTTAATTCAATCAGACGTAAACATCCAGCTTGTATTAAAATTATCCAAGACAATCGAAGAACGTGCACTTAATGAAGAGCCACCAAAAGGAATTACCCCAAGGGAACATGTAATTACAATTATCTATGAAGAAATGGTTAATTTGCTTGGTAGTGAAGCTAAAGAGCTTGAAATCAATAAAAAGCCATTCAAAATACTGTTCTTAGGATTGCAAGGTAGTGGTAAAACCACCACAATCGGTAAATTATGCAGGTACTTGCAAAGAAAAGGTTTCTCTCCAGCAGTTGTATGTACAGACACATGGAGACCTGCAGCATATGAGCAATTAAGGCAACTCACTGAAGATATGCAAATCCAGCTTTATGGAGACCCTAATAATAAGGATGCATTGGACCTTGCAGAAAAAGGTTTGAAACAGTTTAAAAATCAAAAGATCATTATTTTCGATACTGCAGGTAGACATAAGAACGAAGAGGATTTAATTGAGGAAATGAACAAGTTGGATAAGATCATTGACCCTGATGAATCCATCCTCGTTATTGACGGTACAATAGGTCAACAGGCAGGAGAGCAAGCCAAGGCATTTTCACAGGCAACCGATATCGGTTCCATAATCATTTCAAAATTAGATGGTACTGCTAAAGGGGGAGGAGCTCTCTCTGCAGTAGCTGAAACCGGCGCACCAATCAAATTCATTGGTACTGGTGAAAGAATCGATGAGTTTGAAGCATTCGACCCTGAAAGATTCATTTCAAGATTATTAGGTATGGGAGACATCAGAAGCCTTATCGAAAAGGCTGAAGAGGTTATTGATGAGGATGTAGCTACCAAAACCATGAACAATATGCTTAGCGGAAAGTTCACACTTATGGACATGCAAAACCAGTTTGAAATGATGAACAGCATGGGACCTATGCAACAGGTCATGAACATGATTCCAGGTTTAGGAGGCAAGATTCCTAAAGAGGCAAGCCAAATGACTGAAGACAAAATCAATGAGTTCAAGATCATCATGTCTTCCATGACTGAAGAGGAAATGCTTAACCCTAAAATAATCAAGACTTCCCGTATTACAAGAATCGCAAGAGGTTCTGGTGTAGACGAGAACAGCGTAAAGGAACTGTTAAGATACTATAACAATACTAAAAAAGCGATGAAAGGTATTGGACGTAGAGGAATGGGCGGAGGAGCCATGAATAGAATCATGGGCCAATTCATGAAATAGGATTTTATCCATTTCACCCCCAAGTATCTTATGATTTTATTTTTTAATGATTTAATTTAATTAATGATGTTCTGTTTTATCATCACTAATTAAATTAGCAAATTTATCTTTAACTATTTTTCAAGAGGAATTTAATGAATCAGGAAACATTAGAGAAGGCACAGGAATTAATTGATTATACAGATGGAAAAATCTGCAATCATTGTCTTGGACGCAAATTTTCAGACTGTGTTGAAGGCAGTGGCAATGAAGATAGAGGCATCAGGATAAGAGAAGCTCTCAATATGGATGCTTACAATGGCGGGGAATGTGAAATATGCCATAATATCTTCAATTATATTGAAAATGATGTTCTTGATTTGGTAAACGAGAAAATAGAGCTTTTGAAGGTTGAATTTGACACCTTTGTTGTTGGCTGCAAATTGCCTAAGGAGATAGTTGAAAAGGACCAGGAAATCAGCGATGAGTTTGATTTTGATGTTGAAATCATCAAAAAGGAAGTCAACAGGGAAATCGGCAAATTGCTTGAAGCGAATCTCGAGCAGAATGTTGACTTTGATGGAGAGGATGTTCTTGTGATGGCTGATTTTAGAAGAATCCTAAAGGAAGACATTGAAAATCCTGTGAAAGTCCGACTTCAAATCAATCCTATTTTTATTGAAGGAAGATACAGAAAGCTTGTTAGAGGCATCCCACAAACCAAATGGCCATGCACTAAATGTAAAGGAAGAGGCTGTGAGGAGTGCAATTTCACAGGAAAGCAATACCCAGAATCTGTAGAGGAACTATTATCTGAAACTGTCTTAAAGCACACCAATGGATACGAAGCTAAGTTTCATGGCGCTGGAAGGGAAGACATTGACGTTAGGATGCTAGGTACCGGCAGACCATTTGTGCTTGAAATCAAGGAACCTAAGGTTAGAAAAATAGACCTTGAAGAAATAGCTGAAGAGGTTGCTGAAGTAGCTAAAGGGAAAACCGAATACTTGAACCTTAAGTTTACAGAAAGGAAAAGAAAAGCTGAAATCAAAGTATCCTCACCAGACACCTATAAGGTTTACAGAGCATTGGTCAAATGTGAAGATGACATCAAGGAAGAGGACTTGGAAAAGCTTCAGTCACTTCATATGATTCAACAAAGAACTCCAATAAGAGTATCCCATAGAAGGGCAGACAAGATTAGAGAGAAGGAAGTCAAGAGCATTGAAGCCAAGTTCATTGATTCAAAAACCTTTGAAATGATCATTAAGACAGAAGGAGGATTGTATATCAAGGAACTTATCTCAAGTGATGAGGGAAGGTCAAATCCTAGCGTTACTGAAGTTCTTGGCACACAGGCAATCTGTGCAGAATTGGATGTAATTGAAGTTGGAATCAAATAATTCCAATTTTAAAAATATTCCTTTAAGAATATTCCTTTAAAAATATTCCATTTAAAAATTAAAAAAACTATTTTTTAAAAGTTTATAATAATTATAAGAAAATACTTATAAAAACATAAACTTTATTAATATCTTAAAATATATAGTTTATTACTATCAAAAATAGAAGATTGAATTATTGCTGAAATTCAGTCACTAAAATTTTATGATATTTTATAATATTTTTGATATTTTTTTCTTTCAATATATAAAATTTAGATATGTCTTAATCAATTAAACCTACGGTTAGGGCTAAGTCTAAATAAGAATTATATATTGGCTTTTACAATGAATAGCTAAACCGAAGGGCTTATGCTATGATATTCAACTTAAATGTCGTACTGAGCTACTAGCTATTTAAAAAGATATAAAATGATGGGTTTTATATTTTTACTACACAATTAATTAAATATTAAAGAGGTATAAAAATGCAAAGATCCAGAGGATTTAAAAGTAGAAGTAGAAAAAAATTGACCAAAAGAGTAAGACCTGGTCGTGCAAATCCAATTACCAGAAGAATTCAACAATTCGAAAATGGTGATATGGTACACATTATCATCGACCCAAGTATCCAAAAAGGCCAACCTCATTCCAGATTCCATGGAAAAACCGCTAAAGTAGTGGACAAAAAAGGTAAAGCTTACATACTTGCATTAAAAGATGGTAATAAAGCAAAAGAATTAATCGTTACTCCAGAACACTTAAAATTACAAGAGTGAGTACAATGATTGGGAAAAAAACATTAGAAACAGAACCAATACCTGCAGCTAAAGTAAAAGAAATTCTTGAAGAGTTTTCAGAAAAACATGAACTTAGTTATGAACAGAATTTGACTTTAGCTCATGTGACTAATCTAAATAAACTTTCCCTTGAAGATACTGAAAAATTAATCGAAGAGCTTGAGGCTTATGTCGATCACAAGCAAGCTGTTCGTATAGCAGACATTGTGCCAAGAGACATGGCTGACTTAAGGTTAATTTTCGCAAAAGAAAGAAATGCTCCTTCAAACGATGAAATGAAGGAAATTCTTGAAATTTTAGAAAAATATGATATTGAAGAGGATTTATTCTTATAAATCTCTTTAAATCAAATTATTTTTCTATTTTTATTCTTCAATGCAGAGATTACTTTTTTAACAATTTTTACTACTTTTAACTATTTCTTATTTTTTACTAATCAATAATTTCGATGTTTTTTAAATTTTTTTAAATATTTTTTTAGATTATGCTCCCTATTTTTAAATATTTTAAATATTTTTTTAGATCATGCCCCCTGTTTTTAAAATTTTTTTAAGACTTTACACCTTTTCATTCTTAAAATTTACATTAAACTTCAATGAAATTCACTATTTTTAACAAAAAAGAATAAAATTATAAATATTAATAAGATTAAAATATACTAATATTATATTAAAAATTTAATAATAAACAAAAAAATAAATTATTAAGAAAAAATTTAATCGTATAGAATTAGCAAAATAAAAAAGTGTATTGCTAGAACTAATAAAAATTTAAAATTAAAATGAGGTGAAAATATGGATAATCCAAACATTGATAATCCGAATCCAAAAAAAGAGGAGTACGTGATTATTTTAGATTATCTTAAATTTGGGTATGTAAATCCAGAAAGACCAACTGCTCATGGCAAACCTATTGCACAAGCTATTGGAGTAGACAAATTCACATTAATAGAAGTTACACCTAAAGAAGGTGTAGATTTAGATATTCATGACAAAGTCTATATAGGATCTGGAAAAAGAGATAAGGTGAATAGAGTAAAAGGATTATTAGACTTTGAGAACTTAACTGCAACCAGTAGAATCGAATTGGAATATGCAATTAAGGAAATCATTTTAGCTCATGAAGACATTTATGTAAAATTCTTCAATGAAATCGATTCACTTAACATCAAAATGCAAATTGGAGCTA
>SUTG01000090.1 GCA_015063035.1 Methanobrevibacter olleyae | reverse complement strand
GGTTATATATGGATACCACTGCCCTGTTTTTGAAGAGTACATAGGACGGTATCATTACCACGATAAATATGAAGAACAATATTAATATCAGAAACAGGAATATTGTTATCAGTATGCTTGAGAAGTTTCCTAAAAACATTATAAATCCTGCCAGCATCATGGTAACTCCCATTATTCCCAGAATGATTATGAACGTTGCTATGATGAATTCCACATAGGTTATTCCCACGGATTTCAGTATTTCAAATATCTTTTTAAAGTTGAATCCCTCTTTGAACTGTCCCGTTTCAACCATCACTACGCCTGCCATCTGGGAGATGTAGTAGCTAAGCAGCGTTAATATTATCATCACTGGAAAGAGTATGTAGTAGTCAACGTGTTTCAGATTAAATGCAACTATGAGTATGATGATTTCTGGCAGATAGTAGAGTAGCTTCAGTACCAGTAGTTTCAGTCCGTTAATTATGTTTTTGGGATTTAATGTTATGTCGGGCAGCCTATCCTTATTATTTATTATTCCATCCAAACAGTTTTCTATTATGTGGTATGAATAGCTTTCAATCAGCACTAATGGAAACAGAAGTATTCCCACATAGTATAGTATTATCTGACTTTTGTTTGTTCCCACATATTCCAGTCCATCCTTTAGAATGTCGAATATCATTTTTTATTCATTCTCCTCATCTTCGAATATAAATACTTCTTCGATGTGTTCTTTATTCAATAGTTGTGTTATTTTATGTGCCACTACCAGTGATGGGTTGTATTTTCCGTTTTCAAGGGCGTTAATTGTTTGTCTTGAAACTCCGACCTTTTCTGCAAAGTCCTTCTGAGTTATTCCCATCTCCTGTCTCAGATATTTTATTTTTGTTTTCATAACGCTTTACCCAAAATGCTTTCTTAAACATTATTTTTGTTATTATACCTATTTAATAAGATTTGATTTTTCATCCAAATTCTTTCATATTGGAATATCATTTCTTGTAAAATATGTGTATGATAGTGTTAATCCTATCAGGAATGTTGCTATGATTATAATATATGATACTGTACAGTTTGTTGTGTATTCGAGTATTTCACCGCTTGCTATCAAGTATGGTATGCTGTATGGGAAGTATATTCCGTACTTGCTTGATGATATTATCATGTTGGTGAAGGTAAGTGCTGCACCTCCAATCATTGCCGGAACCAGATTCGTTATTTTTAACGTAACAAATACGAGGGGCGTGAATGCTAAAAACAATAACATATTGGATAGGAGTATTTGCATGAAACTGTCCGTCACGACTGTAATGCTGAAAGCTGTTGTACCTGCCATGAATCCGAACACCACTGCAGATAGTGTTGTTACCATGCTTATTATCAGTATCCATATGAGAAACATTGCGTATTTGCTTAGCAGGAACATTTTTCTGCTTGTAGGTGCCGTGAGCATGGTTTTCAGTGTGTGTTCATTGTATTCTCTTCCGAAGAGGTAGGACATTATTATCGTAAACAGCAGTACCACAAATATTAGGCTCATATACATGTTCACCTGGCTTAGAAACGTTTCCATGCTTATTGTTTCCGTGAATTCCCCAAATTCTGATGAGAGAAATAATAAAAATGATGGAAATATTGCTCCCAGTAATGTCAGAAGGAATATTTTTGATCTTTTAAGTTTTAAAAATTCTATTTCTATAAAGTTATACATTATTTGTCACCTTTTATGCTGCAAGTTCCGTTTCCTGATTAATTATTCTTGTGAAGTATTCCTCCAGGTTTTCTTCACACGGAATTATTCCTTTTACTTTAATGTCGTTTTTTACGAAAATTTCATTAATCCTGTCCCTTAAATCCATGTTGGAGTATAAATATATTGTGTCAGGTTCCTTGATTTTATAGTCACTATCTTTCTGTAGTCCTATCCTTTCAAGTACTCTTCCCGATTTTTTTGGGTCTGATACTTCAAAGATAACTCTTTTGTTGAGTTGAGTGTTTAGTTCCTCTTTTGTAAGTTCAGTTATTAGCTGACCGTTATCCATTACGCCTATTATGTCTGCAATGTTTTCTATTTCACTCAGTATATGACTTGATATGAGTATTGTTGTAGCGTTTTCACGTGATAATCTTTTCAGGAGGTGTCTGATTTTTTTTATTCCTATAGGATCAAGACCATTTATTGGTTCGTCAAGTATCAGCAGTTCAGGCTTATGCATTATCGCCGCGGCAATTCCCAACCGTTGTTTCATCCCCAGTGAAAAATCTCCGTACTTCTTGTTGTTGTCGTTCAGAGATACTGTACTTAATATTTCACGTATTTTTTCCTTTGAATAGTTACCCCTTATTTTTGATATTATTTTAAGGTTTTCCTCTGCCGTCAGGTTTTCATAGAATCCTGGCGTTTCAATTATTGATCCTATTTTCCGGTATGTGTTGTTGTTGGGTATGTTGCCAAAGAGGATTATTTTGCCACTTGTCTTTGCCGCCATGTTCAGGAGCATTCGCATAGTGGTTGTTTTTCCTGCCCCGTTTTTTCCCAGCAATCCGTATATTTTTCCTTTTTCAACTTTCATATTGATGTTGTTGACCACCGTCTTGTCTTTGTATTTTTTTGTTAGGTTTTCAGTTTCAATAACATATTCCGTCATGTGTTATAACTCCCTCTTGTTGGTTGTTACCATGATTTTATATTATTGTGCACAAGATGTTTTGATATCAAAAATGTAAAATATTTTTTACATATGTAAAGATTATTTGACATCATATATAAATGTATGTAAAAAATATACGACATCAAAAAAAATATAAAAAAATAGTAGTGACTGACAGAAACATCAAACTTACTTTAAAAAGCCATATCTTTTCGTTTTACACTCTCTTAAAAAAAAATATCATGAATGACAACATACAAAAACGTACACAGGTTACATTGAACAACTTTAATTAAGTCATCCACAAAATGTTCTCTTTTTTATTTTTGTATTCCTTAAGACAAAAAGTATGATTACATACAATATATAATTTTGTTCTCCATTAGATTCCAGAAAATTCTTGAAAAATTATTCTGAATCATCTCCCATGTACTATTTTCCATAATATAAAAGCCCATAATTCATTACAAAAAAAATGTTCATCATTAAGAAATATATAAAAAAAAATAACATACCTGCTTATTTGTAATGATTAATCATGAGAATTAATCTAAAAACTATTTTAAGGTAAATAATTTAACCATTTTACACCATCACCCAATATAAAGTGAATTTTGTGAATAAAACATCTTTAAGAGTTATTAACTCTTTTATCGAATCTCTTTTTTCTTTATAATAATTGATAATAATCTTTAATATACATTCTTCCATATATAGTAATATATATTAAAACGGGAGAATGCTACGTGATTAAAATGAAGAGAATAAAACAGGTAATGCTGTTTACTGCACTGCTGATACTCCTAATAGGAGCCGTAACTGCAAGCAACACAACCAATACAACAGTTACAAATGAAGAAACACAGACAGCATTACAAGATACAACACAAGTATCACAAACAGACACAACACAAGAAAAAAACAACAATAATAATAAAATTATAATGAATACAAAACAGGAAACCCCCACAACAAAAAACATACAAAAAAACACCAACAAAGCCAACACAAAAACAGAACCAGAAATACCAGTAAACAACTGGAACGAACTAAATAAAACAATAAACGATTTAAGAGAAAGCACAACCATAAAACTAAACCCTGGAACCTACACAGCAGAAGGACGAATTGACTGGGACAATACAAACATAATACTAACAATTGACGGAAACGGACAAACAATAAACGCAAACCAACACCAAGCATTTTACATCCAAAGCGGAACCACAGTAATCCTAAAAAACATCATCATAACAAACGCCACAAACAATGGTGGAGATGGAGGAGCAATAGACAACAGCGGAAACCTAACAATAACCAACACCACACTAAACAACAACACCGCAACACAGGGAGGAGCAATAAACAACAATAACGGAAACCTAACAATAACCAACACCACACTAAACAACAACACCGCAACATGGACTGGAGGAGCAATATCCAACAACAATGGTGGAACAATAACCATAACCAACACCACACTAAACAACAACACCGCAGAATATGGAGGAGCAATA
>SUTG01000051.1 GCA_015063035.1 Methanobrevibacter olleyae | reverse complement strand
TATAATACTTTTAAGTCACCAGAGTGAGCAGCGTTCATCATTTCGACTAAGGTTAAACCTGGAGTGGTTGGCAAGTCGATTTGGTAAGCTTCTGAGAATTTTTTGGTAATTTCAGGGTTTGCAACTTTTTGGTAACCTACATAGTCAGAAGGTAATGCACCCATATCACAAGCACCTTGTACGTTGTTTTGTCCTCTTAATGGGTTTACTCCTCCACCGATTTTACCTAAGTTACCGGTTAACATTGCTAAGTTAGCAGTGGACATTACGTTGTCTGCACCGTGAGAGTGTTCGGTAATACCTAAGGAGTATACAATAGCTGCATTTTCAGCTTTAGCATATTCAATAGCTACACGTTCAATTTGTTCAGGGTCAGCTTCAGTAATTTCTGCTACAGTGTCAAGGTCGTATTTCATTGCAACTTCTTTCATTTCTTCGTAACCTTTAGTTCTGTTAGCAATGAACTCATCATCTTGCAAGTCGTTTTCAATGATGATTTTGATCATACCGTTCATTAAAGCTACGTCAGTACCTGTTTTGAATTGCATGTATTCATGTGCTAATTTTGCAGTAGGAGTGAATCTTGGGTCTGCTACTACTAATTTTGCACCGTTTTTAATAGCTCTGATAATTTTACGACCGAATAATGGGTGTGCTTCCATGTTGTTAGAACCAATACAGAAGATGAAATCAGCTTCTTCAATACTGTCATAACCGTTAGTGGATGCACCTGAACCGAAGGTGGTTGCAAGACCAGCTACAGTAGGACCGTGACAGATACGTGCACAGTGGTCTACGTTTTGGGTACCACATCCAGCTCTTGCGAGTTTTTGGGTAATGTAAATGTTTTCGTTAGGAGATCTAGCACATGCGTAGAAACCTAATTTGTTAGGGTCAGTGTCAGCATATTTTTTAAGGGTGCTAGCTACTAAGTCTAAAGCTTCATCCCAGGAAGCTTCTCTGAATTCACCATTTTCTTTGATTAACGGAGTAGTTAATCTGTCTGGGTGGTTAATGAATTGCCATCCAAAGTTACCTTTTGGACATACTTTACCTTCATTAACAGGGTGTCTTTTCCATGGTTCGACACCAATGATTTTTCCATCTTTGACTACAAAGTTAATACCGCAACCGGTACCACAGTAAGGACAAATAGATGGTACATATTTTATCTCAACCATTTTATAATCTCCATAATAAAATCAAGGTTTTATTTTTTAGTTTACATATTGGCAAAATCAATTATTGACTAACAACTGAAAAACTTTTAACATTACATATTTATCAAAATCATTCCGGATTATTGTGAATTGTGTCGAGTATTGTGAATTGTGTCTATTGATTTCATTAAACATTAAATATATAATTTATTAAAATCTTTCTGGATTATTGTGAATTGTGTCGAGTATTGTGAATTGTGTCTATTGTTATAATCCAATAAAAGATCATGGACAATAATATCAAAGTACATTATAATATAATATTATATTATCATGAAATTTGTGAAAATAGAAACTTTCCTTAGAAAATTTCTGAAAATTGTTAAGAATTTTAAAAATTCCTAATAAAAGTATGATTTTTTTATCAAAATGAAATTTTTTTAAAAAAATTTCTAAAAAATTATATAAATTATGTAAATACTTATTGATATTTGAATTAAATAGGTTTCGCTCAAATATTTCAATAAGTAAATACAAATTTAGGGATTTAAAAATCCTTTGTGTTTGACTAATAAAATATTAGATCCAAACTGATTTTGTACATTTAGTCACGTAAGTATACGAACCAGTATGCACATGCTACAAATACTGCAGCACCAACGATGTTACCTAAGGTTACAGGTATTAAGTTGTTGATGAAGAATTGTGCCCAGGTTACTTCAGCACCTAAGAAGATACCTAATGGGATGAAGAACATGTTTGCGACACTGTGCTCAAATCCAATACATACAAACGCCATGATTGGGAACCAAATACCGAAGAATTTACCTACTACATCGTCTGCAGCGTTAGCTAAGTATACTGCTAAACATACTAACCAGTTACAACCAATACCTCTAAGGAAACATTGTACCCAAGTTAAAGAAGCAGTTGATTTTCCAGCTGCCATAAAGGTAGCTCCGCCTAAAGCTTTGGTGTTAGCAATGGTAATTGCACCGCCAGCGAATGCTTCAGGTACCATAATACCAGTTGCGAAAGCAAGTACGTAAGCAACAAAGATACCACCAACTAAGTTGAAGACCCAGCTTCCAACCCAGTTTTTGAGTAATCCCATAATATCAGTTTTACCATCTAAAAGACCCATAGTCATAAACATTACGTCACCAGTGAATAACTCAGATCCACAGATAACAACCATAATTAAACCTACAGGGAACACACCCCCGAAGATCAATTTAGAAATACCTATTGGTACACCACCAGCTACTGCACCAGTGTTTGCTACTTCTGCAAGTAATCCACCGAATGCAATGTAAGCACCTGCTAAGAAACCTAAAACAGCAAGTTTTAATATAGGCATTTCACCTTTTGCGGTAGCTGCAGCTGCAATTGCTTTTGCAGTATCTGCAGGACTTTTAAAACTCATATATCTCAACCTCTTTTTTAAATTATCCCATATAATAATCAATACTCTCGAGGTTCATGTCAAACCTTACATTAAGAGAGCATTAATTATAATTATTTATCATTCATATAAAAAGACTTTGCTATTAAAAAGAAATAAAAACATTTATATAGTGAGAATTGTCATTTTTGCAAAGAGAAATTAAGTTTATATCGATGAAAAATAGCAATAAATTGAAAAATATTCAATTTTATTCAAATCGCCATTAATAATTAATGGATAAATAAAAAATCAGCACTAATTTTTTTTAAGTGAAAAATGAAAAATTCATTTCAATATGAAAATATAGTCATATTGATAAATCGTGATAAATTAAAAAACATTAATAAAATGCTTAAAAAGGTTAAAAAAATCATAAAAACACTTATTTTATGAATATAATTAAAGTTCTTATCATTAAAATAATATAAATAATAAGATAAATTGCGAACATAAAAAACATATCAATGGGAATAACGTGCTAAAAAACCTTAGAATCATTTCAACGAATACAAACAATTAACCTCATTAAATCCTTTATTTAGCCCGAAAAAGGAAAAATACCTCAACATGAAAGCCATTTATAAAACGATAGCAAAAATTTTAAAAAAAATAAGTTTTGCCTAAAAAATCTTATACCTGAAATCATGATAAATCGTGATAAAATAATCTAAAAACAGTAAAAAAAATCATTCAACAAATCATTGAAAAAAACAATTAAAAAAATGAAAAAAGATTCTAAAAATCATAGAAAAAACAAATTAAGAAAAATGTAAAAAATAATGGAAATTTTTATATTCTCTAATCATCAATTATCTCATAATATGCCCCTTCTGCACATGGTATGCATACTGGCTTTCCACCACGATTCAAGTGACGGCCATCGGTGATCTTTTCACCACAGACTGAACAGAATACGCTGGTGTGTGGCTTTCCAGGCATTTGGGAAGGATTTAAATCAACACGAACCTTTTCTACTTTAAATAAATCTTCAGCAGGGGTAATCCTAAATCTTTCAATCATTTCATCTTTGGTTTCTCTTATTTTTTCTTGCTTATTGGCATCTGCATCAGAAACCCTGATTGCTTCTCCAGTATCCATATTATAAAAAGTTACTGCAAACTTGCCATAATACATTTGCTTTAAGGATCTTTTACCCATCGTGCATTTAGTGACAGCTTGAACCGCATCCGCCATACATCTATCAATTTCTAAAAATACTATAAGATTCTTATGACGATTGTTTAATTCAAATCCCATCAATTCCATTCCATACATTGCAAGCTTGGTTCCGATGGCTATTCCACCGCAAATCTCTCCATGGAATTCTCCTGCTTTAGCCAATTGCTCCTCATAATCTTCTACACTTACCATATTAACACCATTATAAAAATTAATAGAAAAATTAGAAAAAATAAAAAATGATATATTTAATAGAATATTTAATGAAATATTTATTAAAACCTTTAGTAAAACCTTTAGTAAAACCTTTAGTAATACTTAGTAATATTTAGTAATATTTAGTAATATTTAGTAATATTTAGTAATATTTAGTAATATTTAGTAATTAGTAATCTAGTAATATTTAGTAAAATATTTTTGAATGATAGAATAATTAAAAAAAAGAAAAATAAATAGGCTTATTCTAAAACAGTGTGCCTATTCTTCAAGTCCTCTTCGGTTTTTCCCATAGCTTCCATCAATTCGGAAACCAATCCATCAAGGAAAACCAAGGAAGTTAATTCAAAAGCAGTTCCAAGAGGAGTCAAGGAAGTGTAATTTCCTTTAATTTGTCTTTTAAGGTAGTTTTCATCATCCACTTCAACTTTTGTTCTACCTTTTACATGAATTATACCATCGGCCAATTGACCTAAGCTGCTTTCAGGATAGGAAGTCAAAGCCAAAACCTTTGCACCTCTTTTTTTAGAAATCTTAGCAGCGGTTACAATGGTATTGGTCTCTCCAGAACCGGAAATCGCTAAAATGCAATCTCCTGCATTTATTGCTGGAGAAATGGTTTCACCTACAACATAGGAACTTAAGCCCAAATGCATCAATCTCATTGCAAATGCCTTAGCTGCAAGTCCTGATCTTCCCGCACCAGTTACGAAAATGTTGTCTGCAGTTGTGATGACTTTAATAAAATTTGCTATATCCTCTTCTACTAAATACTCTTCTGCATCACGAATATTGTCTAAAATTGCCTCAATTGCTGATATCATAAACTCCATTTGAATCTCTACCTAAACTTCATACATAATTTCAATAATTATTAAATTAACTTAAAAAGCATGCTAAAACTAATTTAAAAAAACAAAAATTTAACTAATAAATATTTTGAAATTAGATAATAATATTATATTCATTAATATATTTAAAATTAATCAGTGCAAAAAAACAAAAAGTTTTTTTAATATTTGCAATATAAGAGAATATATATTTCAAAACAAAAAGGGATTTAGAGGGATTCAATGCCAAGGAGTGAAAATCAATATCAGGATGAAGTGAACAATAATGAGAATAGCATCATTAAGCCTGAGATTGGAATTGAAATAGATGGAATGTCCTTTAATTACAAATTTTTTGAAACCTTGGACTCATTGTCAAAAACATATTCCCAAAGAAAAACTGCAAAGGAATTGAAAGTGTCTCATTCCGTGCTTAACAGAAGAATCAAAAATGCTGAAGACAAGCTTGGTGAAAAATTGGTCATTACCGTAGGCTCCGGTTCTGAATTAAGCGAGAAGGGATATGAACTCTTGGAACTTTACTATAAATACAAAAACCGATTGGAAGATAGAGAAGAGATCATTATAGCGGGAGGACACATAATCACAGGCCTTCTCCAGGCAATCAGCTATGATTTGCCATTTAAGACATTAATCTACAGCAGTGATGACGAAAGTGCATATGAACTTGCTAAACAGGATCTGGTTGACATTTTAGCATTGGACGACCCTTTGCTTGCTTTTGAAAACGATTTGAACTTTACAGCTATTGCATATGACCACTTGGTACTCATTTCACCAAATCATGGAAAGGCGATTGAAAAAATAGATGATTTGGAAGGATTGAAATTCATTGGAGTCAAGGGAAGTGCTCAAAGGTTGGCATGGAGCACTTTAAGACAGGAAAACATAAATTTCACCATTGAAAGAGAAGTGAAATCACAATTCGATGCATTCAAGATTGTTAGAAACTCTGATGAATATTACACTTTCCTAAATGCAAGCTATTTCAATGGAAATGAAATCCTAAAGAATGAAACCCGTCACGTAATCAGTTTAGTTCAGATTAACGATACAAAAGATGATATTTATAATTTAATCGAATATTTGCTCTTTGATGGGCAAACTAAAATAGGGGAACAAGGATTTATACCTATGAAACCTTGGAAAACCAGATAAAAATTAAAAATTTATAATAAAGAATTATTAAAAAAAGAAATTTTGAAAAAAAAGAATTGGCTATGAGTTAATTACTCAGAACCAATGAAAACATTTTAATCAAACTTTTGCGAGTCGAGGACTCGGAAAAGTTTAGCTATTTAATTAATTCAGAATCAGACTGGTCTAACCATTGATTTACTATTTTTACAGCACAATAGTTACCGCACATTGTACAGGTGTCCTCTTCTTCAGGAGGTCTTTCATCCCTTTTTGCACGTGCAGCTTCTGGGAACATTGCACATTCGTATTGAGCTTCCCAATCCAATCTTTTTCTTGCTTCAGCCATAGCCAAGTCTTGTGAACCATCGATTTGACCGCTAGCCAAGTCACCTGCATATGCACCGATTCTAGTTGCAATTACACCTTCCTTCACATCTTCAGGGGACGGTAAAGCCAAGTGTTCTGCAGGAGTTACATAACATATGAAGTCTGCTCCAGCTTTTGCAGATGAAGCTGCACCAATAGCTGATACGATATGGTCATAACCTGGTGCCACATCACATACAATAGGACCTAACATATAGAAAGGAGCATTGGAACACATTTTCTTTTGAATCATTACATTGGTTGGGATTTCGTTGATAGGGATGTGACCTGGACCTTCAATCATACATTGCACACCAGCATCACGGGATCTATCAATCAATTCGCCTAAAATAATCAATTCTTGGATTTGAGCCCTGTCTGTAGAGTCTGCAATGGAACCTGCTCTCATACCGTTTGCAAGGGAAAGAACCACATCATGTTCCTTTGCAATTTCCAATACATAATCAAAGTTAGAGTATAAAGGATTTTCCTTTTCATTTTCAACAATCCAACCTGACATGAATGATCCTCCACGGGATACAAGTCCAGTTACACGGCCTTGCCTTTTAAGTCTTGTCAATGTTTCAATGTTGATACTGCTGTGAACAGCCATGAAGTCAATACCGTCTTTTGCTTGCTTTTCAATGGTATTGAATAAGTCATCTTCATCCATATATATTACAGACCCATTTTCTCTTATGCTTTCAATAGCAGCTTGGTATACTGGTACGGAACCTACTGGCAAAGGAGACATGTCCAACACTCTTCTTCTGATTACATCCAAGTCTCCGCCAATACTCAATTCCATCAAACAGTCAGCACCATGGTCAATTGCAATTTGCGCTTTCAATACCTCTTCATCAAAGTTTACTATATCTGTAGAGGTTCCTACAGTTGCGTTCACTTTTGTTCTGAGTCCTGCACCGATACCTGATGCTTCAATATCCCTGTTTACATTGGATGGGATTACAATGGTACCCTTTGCAACAGACCTTAATATAAAATCTTCGCTAACTCCTTCTATTTTAGCGACATGTTTCATTTCTTCTGTTAATATGCCTTTTTTTGCATCGCTTATTTGTGTCATCATTTATCTCCATTTGTATTTTGATTATGCTAGATTATTATAAAATCAATACTCCTAAGAATCCTTTATTTTCTTTGAATCATGTTGAGGAATCTCTAAATTTAAATTCAAATATATTTTATTAAAGTAAAGTTTAATTTAATTCTATTTGATTTGATTTTATAATTTTATTTAATTATTTTATCTAATATAAAGATATCTATTTTATACGACCTTTATTTGCAAAATAAAGCATTTAGAAGGCTTTTTTATCAAATAGCTTTGATATATGTCAAATACATTTTATAAAATTTTTAAGTTGTTTAAAAAAGGAAAAATAGATAATAATTTGAAAAATATGCTGAAAAAAATAAAAAAAGTAGTTAATATTAGAAAAAATTATGAAAAAAATAGAAAAATAATGTAATTTAAAAAAATAAGAAAAAGAAAAATTATTACCTCACAGCCGTGAAAAAAATTTTGGTCAAGGTTTTTGAGCCGAAGGCTCAAAAAGCTTGGTTATAAAAATCAACCATCCTATTATACGCATCATCATAAGTAGGCATATTTGTTTGGCATCCTTGCTTTTCAACAACAAATGATGAAACGGATGAAGCAAATTTAGCAGCTTCTTCCAATGAAGCACCATAAATAAGTCTGGAAACGAATCCCGCCTTATAGGAGTCGCCTGCACCAGTAGGATCAACAGCAGGCCTATAAATGGATTCGACTTCTATCTTTCCTTCATCAGGACTATAGATGATACTGCCTTTTGAACCACAGGTCATTAGAACAACCTCTGGACCTAAATCCATCAAGCCATTTATATCCACATTCATTGAATCTTGAATACGTTTGATTTCATGATGATTTCCAAATAAGATATTTACATTAGAGATGACTTCCTTCAATTTCTTAGGACTGTACATTCCAAGGTCTTGTCCTGGATCAAAGGATACCAATCTTTCCTCTTCCTTAGCAACGATTCCTGTTTTGCAGTTGAAATGAGGATCACCTGTTGCCAAATGAACTGCCTTAAATTCCTTTATCTTATCTCTTGGAACTTCACTGTCATGAAACTCTTTTCCAGCACCCCAGTAGAAATAACTGATTTGATCTTGATTGTTGTTTGTCATGACAAATGCTGTTGGAGTACTCTCCTCTTGGGATATGATTAAAGCTTCAGTGTCAACACCTAACTTTTGCATATTCTTGTGATAAAGAGAATCAATGAATTCACATCCTACAGCAGAAACCAATCCAGTTTTCATTCCTAAAGTCGCACCGATCATTGCAACATTTGCAGCTGCTCCACCATTCAAGTTTTTCATGGTTTTCATAGGTGCAGAATTATTGGCCTTAGGAAACTCATCAACTGTGATGATATAATCAAATGCAGTATGTCCCACCGCTAATAAATCTTTTTTTACACTCAAATAAATACAACCCTTTTCTCTCTTGTTTTTAACTGTTTAAACCGTTTTAACTGTTAGTAAAAAATCACGAAAAAGCATTAAAAACCTAATCAATGACTTTTTTTTAGATAAAATAAGATTAAATATGATTATTTTTTAAAAAATAATGCTAATTATCATCTTATTAATGAATTAAATAATATTTACTGATTTAAATTTAGAAAAAATTCAATCATAAAATATTATTGAATTGAAAAATTTTTTTCTAAAATTAGTACAATATTATTTTAGACTTCCAAATATTTAATGATTTTTATTAACATTGTTATGTAAAATTTTTCGATAAAATCGAAACAAAAAATCATCAACATTCAAGTAATGAATATTTTATTTTTATAATAATTTTAACTTGCGATAGCATTTGAAAACTAATATTTTAATAAAAAATTTTCAGATTTGAAATGAATCTGGCTATTTCTAAACATTTTAAGAAATTGTTTAATAAAAAAAAATTTATTAATGGAAAATTACATAAATAAAATTGTATACTAATTATATAGATAAATTTCTTGAATTTTCTATAAAATTTAATCTAAAAAAATCAATTTAGCTGTTTAAAAAAACAATGGTTAAATTGAAAAGTGCACAAATTATGAAAAATAATTGATTGTCTGATATATTATGATAATATATTGGATAATTAATACGGATGGTGGTTTTTATTTCCGAAGAAGAAATTGAAACTTTAAAAGAAAGATTAGCTAAAAAAGATGACAAACTTAAAAATCAGGCAAGCGAATTGAATCATTTGACAAATGAAGTCATTCCTGAATTGAAAAAGCAGAACAAGGAACTGAAGATAGTTAAAAAGGACCTTACTGAAGCATTGGAAGCAAGTACAAAAAAATATTTTGATCAATTGGAAATCAATGCGGACTTAAGTGAAAGTGTTGCTAAAAAAGGTGCTGGTCTTCAATTGGCTAAAGTCAGATTGGAAGAAATTGAAAAGCTAGTTGTTGAACTTGAAGCAAAAGCTAATGAAAAGGAAGCGGAAATTGCAGCTACAGAAGACTTGTCTGAAGAGGAAAAATCAATTGTAGACCAACTTAACAATAAGATTAATAAATTGAACAAAGAGTTGGATGCAAAAGACAGAGTTATTGAGAATAAGGAAAAGGAAATCGTAAGAAAACAAAACCAATTAAAAGACAAAAACTCTGAAATAGCTGACTTGAAAGAAAATCTAATTCCTAAACTCAAAGCTGAAACCGCTGAAATCAATGCTAAAATGAAAGCTAAAGAAGCAGAACATAAAGCGGAAAATGCAGGAATTGGAGGAACAATTGCTAAACTAGAAGCGGAAATTAAAAACCTAAACGAAAAATTAGATAACAAACAGAGAGATTACAATAAGTTAAGCACAGCAATGAAAGCAAAAGATAAAACCATTAACTCTCTTAAAAATAGAAATCAGGCATTATCTGAACAGATTAATGAAAAGAAATCCAACAAAGGATTCTTTGGTAAAATCAGAGGCAGATAATTGTTGTATTAGATTAATTAATTTTATTAATTAATCACTTTTTCTTTTTTTACAAATTTTATTCACTACCTATTTTTTATAATAATTATTTTTTAGAATAATTATTTTCTATAATGATTATTTTCCATAATGATTATTTTTTAGAGAAATTATTTTTTAGAGAAAATTCTATTTTTAGAAAACAAGTTTGAATATAATCGAACAAATAAATCTTAAGTATTTTTAGAAATAATGAAAAAATGAGAAATGAAAAAATAAAAAAATAGTAGGTAGTGAGAGTAGAAAATTACTCCCAACTTTTGGAAAAAAATTTTGGTCCGGATTTTGCGCCCCGCAGGGGCGGAAAAGCTGGGTTAAGCTTCTTGTCTTAACCTTTTAACCACAAAGTCCTTATCTAAAGAGAGTAAGAATGAAGCTGCTCTTGGTCCTTGTTTTTGACCAAGAATCATTTTGTAAATAGCTTGGAAAGCCTTTTGTGGTTTTAATCCATGGCTTTCTAAAACTTCATACATAGCATCATGCAATTCTTCAGCAGATGAGAACTCCTTTTCTTCCATCAAATCAGCAAGGTCTTTCAAGAATGCAATTTGATCATCTGGAAGAGGCAATTTTGGAATGGAATCGTATTGAACTTGGAACTTGACGAATTTAGGAGCATATTTGTCTAACCAAGCGACAACATTATCCACTCTTTCCTCATATTGAGCCAATTCAAGTTCGGTTAAGTCACAGAAGTCCTTTTCCTTAAAGCTTTTAGTCAATTGTGAATTCTTTTTCAAAATTCCAAAGATTCTTTCAAGGTCTTTTTCTCCAACAATCTGATAAGCATTTACCAAGAATCTGAAAGGAGGTCGCAGTGGTAAAGGTGCATCCTCATTAATTTGAGCATTCTTATAAATGCTTTTGAACTTTTTACCTTCTTTTTCTGATGGAGCTTCCTCTTCTCCATAGAACACCCTTTCAACCTTATCGAAGGTGTCCATAAAGTCTAACCATGGCATTTTTGGAGAGAAGTCTTTGGATTTCATTGGTTTGCTTCTGAATAAGTAATAGTTAAGACTTTCTGCAGGTCCGATTTCCAACCATTGTTCTGGAGTGAAGAAAACACCATGAGATTTACTCATTGCTTCACCATCCAATGTAATCCATTCATATGGAACTGGATATGGTGCTGGGTAATCAAAGATCTCTTCAGAGATTACGCTACTTACATCGTAAGATCCACCAGCTGCTGCATGGTCTTTTCCGAATGGTTCACAAGTGGTTCCAAAGATTTTCCATCTTGCTGCCCATTCAACTCTCCAGGTAAGTTTACCGTTCCCTGATTTGATGTCCATTTCACCATCATGACCGCATTCGCATCTGTATTTTACTATGTCTCCATCGAAGTCATAGGCTTCAGTGGTGTTTACTCTTCCACATTTTTCACAGATTGGGTTGTATGGCAACCAGTGGTCTGCAAGTGGCTCTCTTCTGTATTGGTCAAATATGGCTTTGATTTCATTGTGCTTTTCAAGGGAGATCCTAATTGATTCAAGATAAGACCCATCCTTATACATATCAAAACCAGATTTCGGGGTAATTTCAATACCATAAGCATCAAGAACTTTGAATAATGGTTTTTCAAAGTGTTCTACAAAGTTTTTACAGCATCCTTCAGGACATGGAATCATAGAGTATGGCATACCTAGGTATTTGTCATAAGATTCAGGAAGTGGGAAAGGGACTTTTCTAAGTGGATCATGGTCATCTGCAATCCAAATTGTTTCTGCATCGTTTCCTAATTCCCTTAAAGCTTTACCTATTGCATTTGCTATAAATACGTCACATGAATTTCCAATATGTATGGAACCTGAGATAGATGTACCGCTTGCTATGACATGTTTTTCTACATCCATTTCATTTAATTCATCAGCGATTCTTTCAATCCAATGTTTCATTGTTTCACCATAATAATTATAAAAGCTGCTTTCAATTAAATGTGTTTAATATTCCAAACTATATATGAAAGCAATAATGAAGTAATAAATTAATATGAATTTGATACTATTTTGAAACTATTTTGATAAAAAATATCCAATATAAATATCCAATATAAATATCCTAATAATTTATTATATTATATATTTTTATTATCATCTTATAAAAAATTAATTACGAAAATTTGAAATTAAACAAAAAATCATGCTAAAGATTTTAATCAAAACAGAATTGGAAAATTTTTTTTGAAAATTTTTTAGAAATTTTATAAAAATAGTCATTAAAGGATGTAAATAGGATTCTAAAACAAGAATCCTATTAAGTGGAAAATAGAGTCAAGCTCTACATAAAAATAAATTTAAAAGCAATAGGCAAAAAACAATGCCTATAAGAAAATATAATAATTCAAAGATCAATCAACAAATAAATCAACAATAAGTAGATTGAACTTATTGTTCAAATCTACGTCTGTCGATTAATTCTTGACGTTTACCTGCGTTCCAACCACCGTTTGCAGATTTAGCGTGACCGACTTGTTGTACGTAACCAGTAATTCTGTCATACCATTCTACATCAGCAGTTTCACCACAGGAAGGACATTTG
>SUTG01000050.1 GCA_015063035.1 Methanobrevibacter olleyae | reverse complement strand
TTAATTTTTTCTTTTTTTTTTTTGTTTTTTTTTATTAATTGATTAATTTATTTAATTTAATTTTATTTTATTTGTTCCTTTCTTTTCCTATTTTTTAATTAATTAATTTTTTTATTTATTTTCAAATGCTCTTGGAATATTGGCTTATACTTATTTAAATAATAGTATATTCAAGGAACATGTATTTTTTGGTGAAACAATTTTAATACATTTTAAAATAAATTCATTGGAAATTACAGTTTCTTGAAAATCGGAAAATACTTAAAACTTCGAGTTTAATCAAGGATCTGTTATTATAATAGCTCTTTGATGAAAATTCTTTTGATTATTCTAAATAATACTCTATAAAAACATTACATTCGTCTTATTCCTATTTAGAATAATCAAAATTTTTTTAAAATAAAATAAATTAATCTCTAACTTTTTTTAATTATCTTTTTCTCTCTTCAAAATCTATTGATATTTTTAAGGTTTATAACTCATTTTTTGTACTATTAATAGCAAACTATTTATATAGAAAATAAATATATTTATATACATAGAATTATTAACTATACTTTTAGAATATTCTTTTAACATATCACCCCCTTTACATTAGTTTCTAGTTTTCTTTTTTTGGTATAGTTTATAATTCAGGTTTAGGACTTAGATTTTTTATAATCTAAGTTCTAAACATTAATCCTTTTCAATTAACTTTTTTTTAAATTTCATAAATATTTAATAATGTGAAAGGTCAAAATTATAATTGTTATTTTGATTAAATTTATTCAATTTATTATTAGGTGAAAATGATGAGTAAAACTTATATTTTTGGTCATAAAAGTCCAGATACTGATTCAATTACCTCAAGCCTTGTAATGGCTGATTTGGAAACTAAATTAGGTAATGATGTTCTTGCATGCAGATTAGGAAGTCTTAACAAGGAAACTGAATATGTCTTGAATTACTTTGATATTGAAGCTCCTGAACTTATTGAAAAAATTGAGGATGAGCAGCAAGTTATTTTAGTGGATCATAACAGTCCAAGCGAATCAATTGACAATATTGAAAATGCTAAAATCCTAAAGGTCGTTGACCATCACAAAATAGCCTTTGAAACTTCTTATCCATTATTTGTCAGAACAGAACCTGTAGGATGTACTGAAACCGTTTTATTGAAGTTATATAAGGAAAACGGATTAACTCCAGATAAAACCATTGCATCCTTGATGCTTTCTGCAATTATTTCTGACACCTTGCTTTTAAAATCTCCAACAACCACTGAAGATGATAAGGACGCAGTTAAAGAGCTTGCAGAAATCGCTGAAATTGATTATGAATCTTATGGATTGGAAATGTTAAAGGCAGGAACCGATTTATCCAGCTTCTCAATAGAAGAGATCTTAAGCTTAGATGCAAAGCAAATAGACTTTAAGGATGTAAAATCAATTGTAAATCAAGTGAATACTGCAGATATTGCTGATGTTATGGAAATGAAGGATGATTTGGAAGCCGGAATGGAAAAAATCATTGAAGAAGAGGAGTTAGACTTGTTCATGCTTTTAATCACTGATATTGTAAACAGCAATTCCCAAGTTATCGCTCTTGGTAAGGATGCTGCACTTGTAGAAAAGGCTTATGGGGTAAAATTAGCCGACAACACTGTCTTATTGGAAGGAGTTGTTTCCCGTAAGAAACAAGTGGTTCCTATTATGACTGAAAATGCTTAAATGGCATTTTTGGTTTAATTTTTAATTTTTTACTTTTAATTTTTTTAATTCTATTATGTTTAATGAAATTTTAAGTTTTAATAATTCTTTGTTTGAAAGGGGGTAAGAAATGTCAAAGTTTTGTCCAAATTGCGGTCATGAAAATAAGGATGTTGCCACATTCTGTGGAAATTGCGGAAGCAAATTAGTTTCTTCAAATTTTAATAGCAACTTTAGAGATACTGGATCTTCCACTAATGGTTCAACCACTACAAGCACTACAACCACTACAAAGACTAGCAGCACTTCCAGTTCTGATGATCTTGGCTCTGTATGTTGCGGGGTGCTTATAATATTGTTTATAATAATTCTTATCATGTCAATAGGATAGTTTAGGGATAGAATGGATTTCAATCAATTCGGGAACAATTTAGATGATTCCACTAATTTTCTTATGGAAAAATTAAAGGAATTGCATCCTTGGGATGAGGAATGGAATTACAATATTGCAGTTAAATTAGTTCCCGTATATGAGGAGGAAATTGGCAAATTCAGGGAATATTTGGAATCCGTTGGCTTGGATTTCACAGAAGAGAATTTCGATAATATCCTTAAGTTCTCATCAATTTTGACTAAAGATCAAGTCAAGCTTCTTTTTATGGGAGATTTGGCTGATATTCCATTGATTTATGATGGAAAATACTTAAGTGATGATGAAAGGATTGACTTATTGGTTGAATACAAGACACGCTTAAGGAAAGTAGAGCCTAACCTGTATCTGTTCTTTAATCATGTGGAAAATTACTTGGATTAGCTATTTTTCCTATCAGAACTTAAGTTTTCATGATTCTTTTTTCTTATTTTTCTAATTTTTAATACTTTTTTTAGCTATTTTTATATATTTTATTAAACATATTATTAGATAATTAAAACTTGTTTTAGGTGACACAATGTTTTATAGAAAATTAGGAAAAACTGATTTAGAAGTATCTAATTTAGGTTTTGGATGTATGCGTTTACCTCATAAGGAGCATTTTTATGAAATTGATGAGGTTGAAGCTGCAAAAATGTTCGATTATGCGATTGAGCATGGAGTAAATTATTTTGATACCGCTTATTCTTTTCATAGTAAAAACAGGAACTTAGGAGGAAATGCTGAGCCGTTTTTAGGCAAGTACCTTGCTGAAAGAGGCATTCGAGATGATGTTGTCATACAGACCAAATTGCCTGGTTGGCTAGTGAACAAAAGGGAAGATATGGATAAGTTCCTTGATTTGCAACTTGAAAGATTGCAGACTGATTATATTGACATTTACATGCTGCATTCCCTTAAGATTGACTTCTGGAATAAATTATATGGTATGGATGTATTGGAATTCTTAGATTCAATCCTGGAAGATGGAAGAGCTAAATATGTAGGTTTCTCATTCCACGATGATTTGGATGTTTTCTTCAACATTATGGATTCATATGATAAGTGGGATGTAATATTGACTCAAGTGAACTACCTTGATGAGGATTATAAAAGCGGTCTTGGCGGTTTGGAGTTTGTAGGAATGGCAGGCCTTGGAAATGTTATTATGGAACCTCTTAGAGGCGGAAGCCTAATCAACAACATTCCAGATGAGGTTCAAGCCCTTTGGGATAAGGCTGATAAGAAAAGAACTCCTGTTGAATGGGCATTAGAATATTTATGGGATAAGCCTCTGGTAACTTCCGTATTCAGTGGTATGAGCAATATGGATCAGGTCAAGCAGAACATAGCCATTGCAGAAAGCTGTGATGTTAATTCAATGAGCGAGCATGACAGGCAAATCCTTAAGGATGTCACTCAAGTCTATAAGTCAAGGGAAGAGATTCCATGTACTGGCTGCAGATATTGCATGCCTTGCCATAATAGGGTGGACATTCCTCATTGTTTCAAGCAGTATAATATTGCAAAAAGTCTAGATTATATTGATAAGACAGCAGCCCCTTATTTCTGGTTAGTTAATAAGGATGAACGTGCAGACAGCTGCACATTCTGTGGTGAGTGCAATATTCAATGTCCGCAAGGAATCGATATCCCTGCAGAAATGGAAAAGGTGTTTGATTTCTTCCATGATGAAGATTCAAGCTTTTAGCCTTCGGCTAAAACCTTGACCAAAATTTTTTCAGTGGTTTGGAGTAATAATATTTTATTTTCCTATTTTTTATTTTTCTATTTTTAATTATTTCATTATTTTTATTTCTTCTTTTTTCCACCAAATTAACACTAAATCTGTTTTGTCTTTAGGATTAATCCAGTTTCCTCTTTCATTTTTAATGAATATTTCTTTAAAGTAATTTTCTAAAGCAATTCTGTTTTCTTCTTCCAAGTCTCCAAGTCGCCATATGGATCGGTTTATTGCTTCATCTATGCTGTGGTACTCTTTAAGGTTTTTACATTCCAATTGAAAAACATTTGCTTCAATTCCAAGACTTCTTAAAAGCATAACTAAAACCATATAGTCTGTTCCCGATTTAAATGGCTTTCCAGCTATTTCTGCTTTCTCCTTTTTGTATTTGTGGGTTGAAGATCCAAAAACGGTTATATAAACGTATTTATTTGCAATTTCATTTAGAGTTAATAATGTATTTTTTATATTAGCTATTCCATTTAAGCATCTGGAAGCAAGTACAATATCATAATTGCCTAATTCATCATAACTTAAATCATTAATGTCCTTTTGAAAGGTTTTGATATTTTTTATATTTTCATCTTTGGCCTTTTTGTTTAGTTCTTCAAGCATCAATTCTGATTTATCGATTCCAGTTACTGATTTTGCTTTTTTAGCTATTTTTCTGGTGATTGTACCTTCGCCGCAACCTATATCAAGAACTGTATCATTGGAAGTTATTCTCATTTCATTTAGCAAAACATCAGGATAATCGTCATTTTCAAGCCATTTGCCGTATTCGGTAGCTATCTTATCCCAATCCTTTTCTTTTTTGAATCCTTTTTTGAGGGATTTTTGCCAAATGTATTCCCAATCAAGCTCTAAAGGATTTATTTCATCTTCTAATCTCATGATACACCTAGATTATAAATTTATTAAGATTATTTCTTCCACCAGTACAATACCCAATCTGCCTTATCGTTTGGATTTGAAAGCTTTCCATTTTCATTCTCTTCAAGAATGTCTTCAAGGTATATACGTAACTGTTCCTTCTCCTCATCATTTAAGAGATCCAATCTCCATTTACCATTATCCATTGCGTCTTCAATGCTTTCATATTCCCTTTCATGGCCAATGTTCAGGCTTTCCACATTTGGATAAATTCCCATATCCATAAGTATGTTGAAAAAGTATCTATGGGATGGAAACTCAACATATTCCTTATTGATGGAATCATAGAATTCCTTTTCAATTTTCCAGTTGTTCGGTCCAAAAAGGGTTATGTAAACATACTTTTCAGCGATTTCATTAATATTTGCAATGGTTTCCTTTATATTTAGAATTCCATTCAATGATCTTGATGCTACAACAATATCATGTTTTCCCACATTATCAATTGTTATTTTACTTAAATCCTCTTCAATTGTTTTAATATTGTCTATATTCTCTTTTTGAGCTTTTTCATTCAATATTTCAAGCATTTTATATGCTGAATCAACTCCAGTGACGCTTTTCGCTCTTTTAGCAAGGGGAATTGTTATGGTTCCGTCACCGCAACCCAAATCAAGAATGGTGCACTCTTTGTTTACATCAATCCTTTCAATCAATCTGGTGTGATAGTCGTCTCTTTTGGCAGATTTTCCAAAATTCGGTGCTGCCTTATTCCAATCTTTACTTCTATCCTTTTTTGCTTCAAGCTTCTTTGCCCAGAAATAAGCCCAATCTATTTCTTCAGGATCATTGATTTGATAAGTCATGTTATCACAAAAGACTCCATTTAAATGAGTATTGATTATTTAGTCCTTGTTTTCAGCTTTCATTTGCTTTTGAACTTCATAAACGTCAGAGACCGCTAATGTTCTCTTAAAGTCAAAACGGAAATTCTCGATTATGGAACCTAACTCTCTCATTGTTGAATCGAACTTTTCAGTCTTTACAGGAATGTCACATAAGCTGTCAATGCTTTGTCCAAGCTCATCAATGTATTTTGGAAATGTTTCATTTGCATGATTGAAGAAAACGTCATATTCCTCAGGATTTTCGATATTGTCGTTTCTGATATTTTCCTTTATCTTTTCATAGAAGTCATTGTAGTAGGAATAGCTTTCCCTAAATGAATCAAGCAATTCAGCAATTCTCTCAGACATCTTATCCACACAATTCTCTTTGGTTTCTTGGGTAGCATCTGTTGCAAGAAGTGGCATATTTGCTCTAAACAGCAATCCCACATCACTTAAATTTTTATTTAAACCGTTAATGGCCTTTTCAAAAGAATCTATATCTAATCTTCCATCCATTTTAAATTCCACCTATTATCTTTTAGTATTTGTAAATTATTTTCTTGTTCATAGAGAATTTTCATTTCATTTTCAAGATATACAATAGATAATTTTTAACAAGTTTTCCTTTATATATTGATGATTTTTATCATTGAATGTCTGTCTTGAAAAAATTGATCTATCTCTTCATCATATAATTTTATTAATCGCCTAATATTTATAATTAGTTTATTTTTTTACAGTTCTTTATAAAGAAAATTCATTATTTGACAAAAATTTTCATATATTAGAGAGAGGTGTATTTCTACTGTAAAATTTTAGAAATTTTGTTTGGTAAAAACATTATTTCGATTTCGAAATTTCGAAATTGAAAAATCACCATTTTTTACATAGTTTCATATAGTAAATTTTTCAAAAAATTTTTCCTTCATTTTAATTAAAAAGATGATTGATTAAATCATATTTAATTATCAATACTTATAAAATTATTAATTGCTTTTTCATTTATATTAATTCATATCAAAAATCTCATTTATTTAGTGCAACTTATCTATACATTCATTAATTATAATTACTAAAAACATCTAATTTATAATTATGAAGAAAGTTAAGATTACAATTTTAAAGACTACCTTTCAAGAGGATCTTGCTAAGGAGTATGGTGTTGAAGGATTATCCATCTGTCCCTTAATGAAAGAGGGTGAAGTGTATTATGCAGACTATGCAAAACCTGAAGGATTTTGTGATGAAGCATGGAAGGCCATTTATCAATATGTGTTTGCATTGGCTCATGGTGCAAGTGAAGTATGGTATTATGAGGACTGGATTAAAACCCCTGGAGTAGCTATTGTATCCTGTAATGATGGACTGAGGCCTGTTATAATGAAGCTTGAAGCTACTGATATGGAATCTAAAATTGAAGAATAATTTCTTCAAATTTTCATTTTTATTGATTCAATTATTTTTTCATTCTCATTTTTTTATAGTTTCAGTTCTTTTGCCCCTATTTTTTCATTTTTTTCTCCTCTTTAATTTTTTAATTTTCCCATCCACTTATTTTTTAGGCTTAACAAAATATAATTTAGGTTTTACTAAATTTATTTTAGGTTAAACTAAATATCTGTCCTTTATTTTAAAAAATAAGCATTTTTAAACCGAATGATTTATATAGTAATAGATATATAAAATATATTATCCAATAGTTATTGGATTGTTAATTGTGAAAAGTTTTGGAGGTAAAAAATGTCAAAAGGAATTGGATTATTCCATGGACGCCATAGACATCATGGCAATCATGGTCATTTATTAAGTTCTCATTTGATAAGGGATCTTGCTATTGGTGCACTAGCTGTTAAAGGATTGACAAGTACTTTAAAAGACAAAGAAAATAGAAAATAAGTAAATTTTGTCCATTTTTTAATTTTCTTTTATTTTAAATTTTATTATAGTTCTGCTAATAATAAATTTTCCCTCGTAATATAATTCATTTAAAACCATAAAGTATTTATCACAATATTGTCTTAAAGTGCCTGTTTTCCTTTAATGGTCTATTTATTCAACTATTTTTATCATTTTCATCATGACTATTCTTTATTCAAATATTCTCATCATTTTAATCAGGCATTATTCTTTATTCAACTATTTTTTTTAGCTTTCAGTGATTTTCTACAATTCATAGAATAATTTCTTAGTTTCAATTTTTATGGTGATGATTTTTTAAAACCTAATTTCATCGGATATATTTAGGTATAACTAAATATTTGTTCCCTATTTTTTTAAAGGAGGAATAATATCAAATGATTTAAATATTAAAATGCTTAAAGATATTATTGTCTGATAAATATCGTTGCTAAACCTATTTATTAGATTTGCCTATCTAATATGTTTGTAGTTTTACTGCGAACATATTAGATTTTATACCTATTTTTCAATTCTCATCACTTACTTAACTATATTTATGTCTATTTTTCAATTTTCATTAGCTTATTTTACTATATTTATGTCTATTTTTCAATTTTCATTAGCTTATTTTACTATATTTATGTCTATTTTTCAATTTTCATTAGCTATTTTTCACTGATTTAAGGCTATTTTTAATTATATTTATATAAGTTTAGTTTCATACATTATAACATAATTTTAATTAAATTATTATCTATTTATTGCTAATGAGAATTATTTAATTATAAACTTTTTTTAAAATTTATTATTTTGTGATATTTATGGATGAATTAGAAGAAATTGTATTTAAACATGCATTATTGAATGCAGCTAAACATAAGGGAAGTGCGAATCCTGGAGCGGTTATGGGTTCCATCATGAGCAGTGAACCTGAACTTAGGCCAAGGGCAAAGGAAATAGGTCCTTTATCCGGAAAGATTGTAGCTCAAGTTAATGCACTTTCACCAGAGGAACAGAAAGCAAAAATGGAAGAGTTGGGACTTGCTGTTGAAGAGAAAAAGCAAAAGAAAGAGGAAGGTCTTCCAAAGCTTCCAGGCAAGAACAAGGATGTTGTAATGCGTTTTGCTCCAAACCCAAGTGGTCCATTGCATATTGGACATGCAAGGGCAGCTATTCCAAATGGGGAATATGTAAAGAAATGTGGCGGTAAATTCATATTGAGAATTGAGGATACCGATCCAAAACGTATTTACGAACCTGCTTACGAGCTTATTCAAGAGGATTTGAAATGGTTAGGTATTGAGCCTGATGAAGTCTACTACCAAAGTGACCGTTTTGAAATATATTACCAATACGCTGAAGAGCTAATCAAGCGTGGAGCAGCATATATGTGTACCTGTGATGGTGGAGAGTTCAAAAAGCTTAAGGACAATTGCCAAGCCTGCCCATGCAGAGACAACACAGTAGAGGAAAATATGGAACTTTGGAAAAAGTTCCCTGAAATGGAAGCAGGTGAAGCTGTACTTAGAGTCAAGACTGATATAAATCATAAGAACCCTGCTATTCGTGATTGGGTAGCAATGAGAATCGTTGAAGAGGAACACCCAAGAATGGGCACCAAATACAGAGTCTATCCTATGATGAACTTCTCAGTGTCTGTAGATGACCATTTGCTTGGAATGACCCATGTATTGAGAGGTAAGGACCACCTTGCAAACAGTGAGAAGCAAAAGTATCTTTACCAGCATATGGATTGGGAAATACCTGAGTTTATCCATTACGGAAGATTGAAGATGGAAGACATTGCACTCAGTACTTCCAAAGCCATGGCTGGAATTGAAGATGGCACTTACAGTGGCTGGGATGATCCAAGACTTGGTACCTTAAAAGCTATTGCAAGAAGAGGTATCCAGCCTGAAACTATCACCCAATTGATGGTTGAAATAGGTATCAAAATGTCAGACTCTGCAATCAGCTGGAAAAAGATCTATGGATTGAATAGAAATATCATTGAAGAAAAGGTAAACAGATATTTCTTTGTTCCAAATCCTGTAAAAATAGATGTTGCTGATGTGCCGGAAGATGATTTGGGATTAGCTATTGAAAGGCCATTGCACCCTGATTTTGAGGAAAGGGGAAACAGAACCCTTATATTCAATAAGGAAGTCTACATTCCAAAGGCAGACTTGACTGATGGAATCAGCCGTTTGATGGATGCTGTTAATGTTGAAATCAAGGATGGAAATGCATCATTCCACAGCAAATCCTTTGAGGATGCAAGAGAAGCGAAAGCAAGAATCATCCAATGGGTTCCAACTGATGCAATTAAAGCTAAAGTTGTAATGGATGATGCATCTGTTACTGAAGGTCTTTGTGAAATCGACTGCAATGACTTGAAAGTTGGAGATATTGTCCAATTTGAAAGATTCGGATTTGCAAGACTTGATGAGATTAAAGATGATGAATTAATCTTTTATTATGCACATAAATAATTAATTTTATTTTAATTATTTATCCTTTAATTTTTTATTTTTTTATTTATTTTAATTCTTTAGTTTATTTTAAGATTTATATTATTTCGAACTGTGGTGTATTTATGGTAGAAATATCTGTTATTATTCCTGCATACAATGCTATTGATTATCTGGATGAGGCTCTTGATTCCATAGTCAATCAAAGCTTTGAGGATTTGGAGATTATCTGTGTTGATGATGGATCAACTGACACTACATTGGAGCGATTGGAAAGCTATGCTTCAAAGGATAGCCGTGTTCAAGTCTACACACAGGAAAATCAAGGTCCCGGTGGAGCTACAAATACCGGACTTAGCAAAGCAAAGGGGAAATATGTTTATTTTATGGATGCTGATGATATTCTTGACCTAAATGCACTTGAAGAGCTTTATAACATTATGGAAGAAAAGGAATTGGATTTCGTAATTTTCAAAGCAATAAATTATGACCAGGGTACTGATAAATATTTGGAGGATTCCTATTTTACAATGCCTAGATTGCATGAGGTAGTGGGGGATGATGTTTTTGACTGGAGAGATATCGGAAATACAATCTTTGATATATGTGTCACTCCTTGGTCCAAACTTTACAGTCATGATTTGATAAAAAAAAGCGGTGCACAATTCCCTTTGGAATTGATTTATCATGACAATATCTTCTTTTGGGAGATTATGTTTAATTCAAGCAGAATCTGTTTCTATGATAAAATCCTTTATACAAGAAGAGTTCATTCAAGTTCTTTAGTTCATTCTCATAATGAGAAAAGTGTTCATACAATCAAAACAAATAACCTAATTTTCAAAACATTCATGGATTATGGCCATTTTGAAGATTTTAAGGAATTCTTATACAATAGAAAGGTTAGACTAATCAATTTCCGTTATAATTTGATTAGGGATGAGTTCAAGGAATTCTTCTTCACTGAAATGAAAAAGGATTTTGAAAAGATCATTGGTCATGAAAAATACGATGATTTTTATTCTTCATTATATGCAAAAAACAAGAGTTTATTCAATAATGTTATTGGATCCAATAATCATTTTGAGTATGATTTAAGCAACAAGCTTTATGACTTGAAAACAAATAATGAGAATCTAAATAAGGAATTGGAATCATTAAAGAAAAAGAATAGGAAGCTAAATAAGGACAATAAGAAATTAAAGAAAGAGATTAAGAAGTTAAATGACTTCAATAAAAGTTTATTGTCCTCTAAAAGTTGGAAATTAACAAAGCCATTAAGGGCATTCATGAATTTCTTTAGAAAATTATAATTTTTTTTTTTTATTCATGCAATATATTTAATATTTAAAACATCTATTTAAAAGATTTATTTAAAACATCTATTTAAAAGATTTATTTAAAACATCTATTTAAAAGATTTATTTAAAACATCTATTTAAAAGATTTATTTAAAACATCTATTTAAAAGATTTATTTAAAACATGATATTTAATGGGTAAAACTATGAAAACAATTTTGGTCTGTGGTGGAGCGGGATTTATAGGTTCAAATCTATGTTCATACTTGCTCAATAAAGGAGAAAAGGTTATCTGTGTAGATAATTTCTCTACAGGTAATATGGATAATATAAAGGATTTTGATTCACCATTATTCAACATAATAAAACATGACATTACAGAGCCCTTGGAAGTTGATGAAAGCATTGATGAAATCTATAATCTGGCATCAATTGCAAGCCCTCCACACTATCTTAAAATGCCTATTGATACATTGAAGACTAATGTTATCGGTGCTTTGAATTTACTTGAGCTTGCTTGTGAAAAAGATGCTAAAATCCTTCAGTCAAGTACCAGTGAAGTATACGGAGACCCTTTAGAGCATCCTCAAAAGGAATCTTATAGAGGAAATGTTAATCCTATTGGAGTTCGGGCCTGTTACGATGAAGGAAAAAGAGCTGCTGAAACACTATTTTTTGATTTTAACAGAACTTATTCAACTAAAATTAAGGTTGTAAGGATTTTCAATACCTATGGTCCTAACATGGACTCATATGATGGGAGAGTCGTTTCCAATTTCATCATACAGTCTTTAAATGGAGAAGACATTACTGTTTATGGTGATGGAAGCCAAACAAGAAGCTTTTGTTATATTGATGACATGATTGAGGGACTCTATAGGATGATGAATTCAAGAGAAGACTTTTTAGGGCCGGTTAATCTTGGAAATCCTGAAGAGTTCACTATTTTGGATTTGGCTCAAAAGGTCATTCAAAAGACAAATTCAGAATCTGAGATTGTATTCTGTCCTTTGCCAAGTGATGATCCAACTAAAAGAAAACCGGATATTTCATTGGCAAGAAAAGAGCTTGATTGGGAGCCTAAAATAAAATTAGATGAAGGATTGGATAAAACCATTGAGTATTATTCTAATTTGCTTAAATAGCAACAAGTGAATATAGTTCTAATTTGCTTAAATAGCAACAAGCAAAAAAAGTGAAGTAAAAATTAAGTAAAAAATAGTATGTCTAATATTTATGAATTTTTAGAAAAATGATTAAAAAAGAATAAAAATAGTAATTTTTTTTTACTTATATGGTAAATAAGACGAATAAAAGAAACACTGCAAGAACTGAAATGCTCACAACAGTATTTGCATAATCAAGATTCAAGTCGCGATAGCTCTTGAAATTTGAAGGGGTCTCTTTTTTCCTTAAATCACAATGAGAATTAGCATTGTCTAACATATTATCTACCTTCTTTTAATAAAAAATAGTCATATTAGAAAAATAAATGTTTTTCTAATATGAAAAAAGATCAATGATTAAATTTAGTGACATGGTTCCGGTTCGTTTTCAATTACATCAAATGGTATCATAGATTCTGCCTCCCTGTTTTAAATCGATAGTTAATTTGCTTAATGATATTCTAATTAATCATTTAAATAAGTGAATATATAAACTTATTCGAATGCAAGTGCTTACTTACATCTATTGTGATGATATATGAGGGTTGTTTTTAAAAATAAGATTGATTTATGTTTTATAGGTGATTTAAATTATAAATGAGAAGTTTGAAAATTATTGCAGGGTAATTTATCGTTTAAAAAAGTTCATAAATTAAAAAAATAATGATAATAATGTAATTTATCGTTTAAAAAAGTTCATAAATTAAAAAAATAAGGGTAATAATGTAATTTATCGTTTAAAAAAGTTCATAA
>SUTG01000006.1 GCA_015063035.1 Methanobrevibacter olleyae | reverse complement strand
AATAAATCAACAATAAGTAGATTGAACTTATTGTTCAAATCTACGTCTGTCGATTAATTCTTGACGTTTACCTGCGTTCCAACCACCGTTTGCAGATTTAGCGTGACCGACTTGTTGTACGTAACCGGTAATTCTGTCATACCATTCTACATCAGCAGTTTCACCACAGGAAGGACATTTGTTGCTTAATCCTTTCATTAAGGTTTTACAGTGTAAACAGAAACTGAATGCTGAACTGTAAGCCCAGAAACCAATGTCAGATTTTCTTGCAATCTTATTGGTTAAGCTCATCAATGCATCAGGATCAGAGTATGATTCACCCATGAATGCATGGAAGATATGTCCACCAGGAGTTAAGCTGTGATATTTACCTTCGATTTTGACTTTGTCTGCAAAGGAAATGTCACTGTTTACAGGTACGTGTGAGGAGTTAGTGTAGTAGTTAGCTCCATTGTCACCTTGTAAGATTGCCTTATCTCCGAATTGCTCTTTATCCAAGGTTGCAAATCTGTATGCAGTGGATTCTGCAGGAGTTTGCAATACAGACCATCTGAGTCCAGTTTCTTCTTGTAAGGATTTTGCTCTTGCATTGATGTATTCTAAACATTTGATACCGAATTTGTTTGCATCAGGGTTTTCGATACCTTCACCAAACAATGCAAGCAACATTTCATTAAGACCACAGAAACCAAAGGATAAGGTAGCGTTTTGGATTCTGTAATAGGTTTCACCATCAACTTTTTGATCTAAGAATGGTAAGATGTCAAAGTTGTTTAAACAGTTAAGACCTTGGTTTCTTCTAATCATCAATGTTTCAACAGCTAAATCCATGTAGTTGTCTAAGTATTCGAATACATCGTTTTCGTCTCTGGATTGGTATCCGATTCTTGGCAAGTTCAATGTTACGTAAGCTAAGTTACCGGTTCTTAAACAGTCTTGTTCCCAGTCACCGGTCCAGGTGTCTTGGAGACAGGTTCTGCAACCCATATAGTTAGCCATTTGACCTCTGTATTTAGGCAACATGTTTACAAAGTAGGATGAACCGTATTTTGCAGAAAGTTCATGAACTAAACGTAAGTCATCATCATAGTCACCTTTTAAGGTCTCTTCACGTAAAGTGTAAATTGTATTTGGGAATAAGTGAGGTTTACCTTCGGAATCTCCTTCAAGCAAGATTTCAGTGAATGCCTTTTGGATCATTCTGGTTTCATCTTCAAAGTCAGAGTAAGTTCCTACAACTTGTCCTTTTGGACCGTATGCAGTAACATCCTGCAAGAATTTTGGAACTCCGAATTCTAATTGCATGCTTGTAAATGGAACTTGGGAACCTCTTGCTGCGTAAGCCATGTTCAAGTTGTAAACTAACATTTGAATAGCTTGTTTTACTTCATCATAGCTTCTGCCAGTTGCAAATGGTGCAACAAATACGTTCCAGAGAGACATAGCTTGTCCACCAGACATGTTTTGCTGTGCTGCTAACATGATTTCACCAGTATGGTTCATTAATGTTTCCATATGGGAAGGAGGTGCAGCAACTGAAGTGTGATCTCCAGTACCGTCCACTTTAAGACCATGTTTAATGAATGCTCTTATATCGTGTTGGAGACAGTTCAATGGTCTTCCAGCAAAGAATTCCAAGTCGTGAATGTGAATGTCACCAGACATGTGTGCATCTGCTAAGTGAGCTGGCAACATGTGTAAGAGAGCATATTGTTTTAATGCTTCATCAGCAACATACTTGTGAATGGATTCAGGGTTATGCATCATGTTTGCATTGTCTCTTGAACCGTTTTCAATTAAGGAAGTGATGTTGTAAACAGGAATACCTAAACGAGTGTATCTGCTTCTTAAATCTTCTAATCCGTATTCTACAAGTTTTGTGTTTACGATTTCCCTAATCATAGGAGCGGTAAGGTATTCGACATTGAGCTTTTTAAGTTCTTTCCAAACTTCAGTAGCGATTTCAAAAGCGGTTTCTTGGGAAGCACCAGTCTCTTCAACTAAGGTACTTGCAATCTTTGCCATGTCGAACGGTTCAATTTTATCTCTGGAAGAACGTACTTTTAAAGTAGTTTTTGCTAAGTATTTGTTAGCTGATTCGGTATCGACTTCTTCCAAACATTCGTAAACAATCTTTTTGATCTCTTTAGTGCTGATTCCATCGTATAAGTTTTCAACAACAGTTGAAACAATTCTTTCAGATTCAAAGTATGGAGCATCAACCATAACTAAAGACTTTAACAACTTTTCATAACTGAAAGCTTCACATACACCATTGTTTTTCTTAACGGTGATTTTAGCTCTTCTAATATCGTTTTCTACATTATCGACTTTTTCCACTTTAACACCTTCATTTAAATAAAAATTAATAAATCAAATAATTTAAATTAATAATCAAAATAATCATGAAAATTTTGATAAAACTTTCAGATTGATTACTAATAATTATGTACTTACATGTATAATATCCGTTTGAAATTATACGAAAGTTTGTAACTATACAAAAGGTTAGTTACTTCACGAAATAATATATGTAATAAGATGTATATAAATCATTCGTTTTTATACGAACAAAATATATTGCAACAATTGATGATGATGGAAAATACTTAAAATAAAAAGAAAATACTTAAAGAATTAAAAAATTAAGAGCTTAGGAAATTATTGAATTGAGGAATTAAGGAATTAAGGAATTGAGGATTAAAGAATTAACCTTAATGCTACTCTTAATCAATGAAATAAGAACCCAATAGAAACCATTATCCAATTATGAAATAATGAACAATTATTTTCCAAAGAACACATCTAAGGAACTTTGTTTGGATTTGTCACTTTCAAATAATGAGTTAATACCAAATTCTTGAATTTCCAATCTTTGCTCAAGGTAGTGAGACACAGGATATCTGTTTACAAGGTTCTGTGAAATCTCAAGATACTTGACTACGGATCCCTTGGAAACACTGAGAATCAAGTCGCCACCACATTTGCATTTGCCTGTTAAAGGCATTCTCCTATATTTTGCACCACATTTAGGACATCGAACCTTCTGCTTGGAGAAAGCTCTTGAATTTCCCATAATGTCCGGCAAGAAGTGAGAAGACAATACCCCTTCCACAACTCCTCTTTGGTCAACTGCCCTGATGAGCTCAGCTAAATTGATTTGGGCTTCAACTTTCTCTTTCATAGAACCTAAACGTTTGTATAAGCAAACTTTTGGTCCTGCATGAATGCTTGAAGTGTGGTGTGAAAACATCAAATCGTGATACTGCCTGTCAGTGCCTAAATGCTTAGCGACATTATCCACCAAATCCAACATGTCCGCAGGTTTTAAAGGTTCCTGAGACCTTTCAAAGAATTCAAGAGGGAATCTTTCAAAGATGTCAAGGTTATGGGATTCATCATCTATCTCCTCTGGATCTATACGGGTGGATAAAACCAAAGGAGCATCCATGCTTCCTCCACGAGTGCTTGGCAAGTAGGATTTTGAGAAATTGATCAATGCATCCAACAGCAACAGCACGGAATCCTCATCACTGTCACAGTTTCTCCTTTTTGCAGAATGGAAATAAGGGTGAGCATAACATCCTAATGCCTTGGTGAATCCGACTATACGGCCTAATACTCCTGCAGATGTGTGTGGAGCAAGACCTGCAATAAGATGCCCGATCAAGTCATATTTGTCCTTTACATTATAGAACCTTTCCATTCCATAATATCTCTCAAGCAAATCATCCACGAAATTAGCTACACCTACCAAATACTCACCGCAATTATCAGAAACTACAATATCCTGAACCTTAAGTTCAATGATTTGGTCCTCACTGACAATGTCTTCACCATAGCAGTCTTTAGTATATCCCATTTCCAATAATTTTGGAACAGTTACTCCAATTTCTTTTGGGATGAAGTGAGTTAGTGGCAAGTCAGTGGAGTCATGACGAATAGTTCCTTCCTTAAAGGTGAACACTTCATTCTTTGCTCTTAAGATACCTTTTTCCAAAGGTTCTGGAAGCTTGTCTTCAGAGATTAAACCTATAACTCCCTTGACTTCATCAACTTTACGAACCCCTACATTATTGGAAGCTTTTGAAAGCATATGTGCCAAATTGATATCCTTTTGACCGGACTTGCCGATAACAGTAGGAGATCCACAATGTGGACAAATAGCTTGGAATGAACTTAATCTGCAATCAGGATTGGTACATTCCCTTCTTGCAAATTCAACTTTAATCTTTTTCTTTTTGGCAGCTTCTGCAACCAAACGTCTGTTTCCACCATTGTTTCCAATAGGGAAAAGCACATGAGGAGCAGGTCTCATCAATCTTTCTTTTGATTTTTCAGGACGACCAACCCTTGTACCGATATAGCATGGAGCCTTATCCTTTATCTCGAAATCTATATTCTCATTGATGATGTCAACGACTTTCATCTTGTAATACTCATCAGAGAGATACTTGGAATAATCTCCATTTATAGTCTTGAGTAAGCTATAAGCATGATTCCTATCTATAACTACCTTCTTTTTTTCCAGCTTATGGCATAACCCCATAACTTCCAATATCCTCTTTTGATAGGACAAGTCAAGTTCTAGATCCTCTCCATTTTGATATCCATCTTCCAGATAATCTCTTCTTGTATCTAACCACTGGCTTAAATCAACCAAATCCTTAATGGAGATGTCATTATAATAATAAGTGTATTCCGGATGCAAAGGCACATTAAACTCTTCAGTGATCTTAAATGCCTCTTCAACTGTGAATTTCTTTGTTTGCAATGATTCTAAATCGAATGCCTCTTTTTCATCATCAGTGAATGATTGGTACTTTTCGCTGTTTCTTATTGTTTCAATCCACCATTCCTCACACCAGCAAGCGCCTAACATCGGCTGGTTGTTCCTTAGGAATTCTCCAAATGCAACAAGCATGTCCCCGAGGAAAAGAATCTCAACAACTTTACCCTTAACCTTTCTTGCATCCTCAATTGAATCCAATCTGCGAACTTCACCTGATTTTAGCTTTACAGTTGGCCCTTCAATGGAATCTACAGGAACTACACAGTTACCCTTTCCAGGCCTTTCAATTTTGAGCTGTGTTCCAACCGCCAAGAATTCCAATAGCTCCATTGTTGCAGGGTGAACACCCATAGTTGCAAGACCTGTATTTCTTGAACGACCATATCTGAGTCTGAATCCTCCCTTTTCAGAAGGATAACCTAAAACCGGCCTTCCACCAATGATATCATGAGCATATTTGGAATGTTCAAAGAGTTCATCCTTGTCAATGATATTATCATCAATCTCCTCAACAATCTCTTCAGTTTCAGATTGGGAACTTTCTTCTTCCTTAGAGGATGCCACACCTTTAGCATATTCCTCTAAAAATTCCCAACTGTCCAACTTAAGGGTGTGAGCGTATTTTAAGATCTTTTTGGATTTCTGAATAACACCTTCAACCATAGCAAGAAGAGCTCCCCCTCTAATGTTATTGGTTTCTACACGAGGCAAGTCTCTGTGAGACACTTCCACTTGGTCTGTTGGCTCACCACTAATTTCAACTGGAATGCTTCTTGCAGCTAATCTAACCTCTTCGGGAGTTGGAGAATATTGCAAGTTAGTAACTTCAGATTCGTAAAGCTCAACTTCTTCCACATATCTTTCTATCTCATCATCAGTAGGTTTATAAATGTCAAGGCCAGTAGCTACACGTATCTTATCACCTAAAAGAACTGATAATGCAGCCGCAGTACCTCCTGCACTACGAATAGGACCTGCAAAGTATACAGCAACATATTTGCTTCCATCAGAATTGCTTTTGATCTTTACTCCAGAAATACCTTCCAAAGGAGCCGCCACAACCCCCTCTGTTAAAATAGCTAAAGCGGTTCTAAGTCCCTGGTCAGCAAAAGCCTGTTTTTCAGCCTCTAACTTAGCACCGGTTTCATTTGATTCCTGAGAAGCGATTTCAGCAGCAATTTCGAATGCCACCTCTTCCCTAGACATATCCTTTTCCAATTCTTTGATACGCTTTGCAATGCCTTTAGGGCCTACAAGCCCTTCCACTCTCTCTGCTAAGTCCTTTGCCAATGGAATTTCAGTCTCTAACTCAACATCAAACCCTTTGGATCTTGCCTCATTAGCTATCTCATAGAGCTTGAGAGTTTCACTTTCCAATCTTTCAAAATAATCCATTCCAGCATCCATTATAATCACTGATAATAAAAATAATAATCTGACTAAAAATTTACTAATAATTTAACAAATAAGTGAAGTAATGATTTAATTTTTTCCTTATTTTTTCTCTAATATTATTATATTCCTTATCATATTTAAAAATATTAAGAGAGCATATAAAAACTAATATGAAATTGAAATATCATGAAAAATATCCTGAGAACTATCATGAAAAAATATAAAAAATAATAGTGAATAATTTAAAAAAAAATAGAATTAAATAGAATTGAATAAATTAAATTGAGTGAAAAAATTAAATAAAAGTAAATAAATTAAAAAAAGAAACTAGTAGAGCAAATACTCACAACTAGTGAAAAGAAGTTTAATCAAACTTTCTAAAAGTTTGTTTATACAGAGAATGTTAAGATGAAACAGAAGATTCCTAAAATTACACTAAGTGCGATGACTATTTCTGGAGCGATTTTTGGACCTACACTTTCGTCATCAAAATATCTTACTAAACCTGCCCCACTCATAGGCATGCTGATTTTATTATCTTTTTTTGCCATAAATATCACGTTAAAATAATTGAATAATTTGAAATTTCTTAATTGAATTTTGAATTTGATTAATTACTTAAGCATTAATATATTTATAATATTAATATAAATTTTATAAGTATTAACTATTTCTATCATTTCTTATATTAAAACTTTTAGTTTTATACTATTTTCAACATTTTCATACTACATTTTCATACGTGAAATTTTATTTTAGAGAAATTATAAAATTCCTCCAAAGAATAAAACTAAAAGTGCAGCGATTGCAAATGTAATCAACCAAATAGGAACGCTCCAAGACATTACTTTAGAACCATCCAATGGAGGTATCGGCAATAGGTTAAAGGCTGCCAAGAAGAAATTGATTCTTGTACCAAGAACACAAATCAAGTAGATAATAGCTCCAGTTTCAGTGTATGCAAAATTTCCAAGAGACTCTAAAATAAGGAAAAATATTAATCCTAAAATGATATTTACAATTGGTCCTGCAAGGGAAATGATCCCATTTGTCTTCTTTTCCATACCATTACTATAAATAACAACTGCTCCAGGAGCTGCAAATATGAATCCGAAAAATGAACTTGCCAATGCAATAATGAGTCCTGTAGGCCATAATTCATATTCGGCATAATATCCATAATGCATTGCTACAAATTTATGTCCTAATTCGTGGAATATGAAACCTGCCCCCACTCCAATCATTACTATAGGGAAAATCAAAGTAATATGACTGTAATCGCCATTAGAGTAGAGAATAGTGAATCCTAAAGCAATCACTATAAAGGATATGATTAAATCTCTTATCTCTTTACCTGTAAATCTAAACATATCTTAAATTATATTTTATAATCTTATAAAGTTTATGATTAATGATAACAAAAGATTATCTAAAAAATATTATCTAAAAAAATTATCAAAAAGATTATCTAAAGATTATCTAAAAATGGCCATTAAACCTATTATTCCATATCCTTAGGCCATTCACTGAAAATAGCCTTAAACAAGACGAAATTAGATGCAATAGCTAAGAGAATTATTAAGATAATGGCTAACAAATTGGATTGGATCAAATATTCAATTCCACTTAATGCAAATAGGAATGAAACGAGATTGTTCAAAAAGTGAACAAATATCGGCACCAATATATTTTTTGACTTTATATAAAGAATTGCAACGCAAATACCAAATAGGATAGCCCCTAAAATTCCTCCAAAGTTATGGCAAAGACCAAACAATATTGAAGAGATTAGAATAGCCAAGGTCACATTCAATTCCTTATTGAATCTTCTCAATAACAAACCTCTAAACAATAGCTCCTCTATAATTGGAGAGAGTAGAACTACAGTTAAAAAGTAAAGAGCCAATATTGAAATGGATACTGTTGTGAAATCTCCAAAAAGTGGAGAATCGAAGCCGATTATTGACAAATGGCTTAAATATTTCAATATAAAGTATATTGCTGAAACAAATAGCATATTTGCAATTACAATAAAGGAAACATGAGAAATATCAGCGACATTGAATATTGAATCATATTCCTTCCTTAAAGCAGATTTAAATGATATTCCATCAAAATCAATCTTATTCAATTCATAAGCAAAAAATAGCAACATGATTCCATACAATACGAATTTGAAAAACAGATTTCCTAAATGAATCTTAATGACCATAGGAATTAAGGTAAGAATTAATATAATCAATAAAAAGAAGGATAAAACCTTTATTAGGGATAATCTATCTAAAAAATCGTTTAATCTAATCATATTAATCCACCTTCAAACATATAAAAAACATACATTTATTTTAATTTTTAGTTTTATAATATATAAGTTTAAACAAACATATTTTAAATAAACAATAAGAAGATTCAGGTATCAAATCATGACTATCAGCTACATGCCGGAAGAATTTGAAATCAATTACAAGCACGATTTAAATGGAGCAAAATCCATTAAGCTATTGAACAATTCTCTATTGGTAAACAATCCAAATCCAGAATTGATTGACATTGAAAAAATTAGCAATGAAAAATGGATTCAATTTTGGGAAGATGCAGAAAGAATAGGACTTTGGGATCTTGAAGATGAATATCAATCCTGCACATTAGAGGGAGGATTCGCCTGGAACATAAAGATCGTTTACAAATCCAAAGAAATCAATAGCTATGGAGCAAATATTGAACCTAAAATAGTCATCGGAGATAAGATTTATTCTGTTTTGGAAGAGCTCTACAAGTCAATTGAGGAATTGGTTGACATGGATTAAAAAATAAAAAACTTAAAAAATAGAATAAAAAAAATAAAAAAAAGAAAAATAAAAAACTTAAAAAAATAGAATAAAACAAATAAAAAAAAAAGAAAAATAAAAAAAAGAACTAATTAAACATTGATTTTAATTAGTAAAAGAAGCAGTTTCTGCAAGGGATTTTAATAATTCCAAATCATTACCTGCAAGTACAATTACCTGATTGTTTTCTGGACTTTCGATGATAATTGAATAGTCTGCATTATCAACATTTGAAATAATATCTCCATCAAATGAAGCATTTGCATCCACTGAATTTTCACCATTTGAATCATTGACCTTTACACCATCAGTTGAAATGGAAACATCATCCCCATTTGGATCTGAAACGATTAACCCTTTTGTAGATAATGAAACGGTACTGTTGTCATCACCGACTATGTGAATTCCTTCATCTTTAGAAACCTCTACATCAGCATCTTCAGTTGTGACATTTACATCAGAATCATCTGAAAAAATTCCAGATGCGAAGTTCCAAATGCTATCAAAGTCACTTCCAATGTCGAAATTAAAGAAATCCCAATTATTTGCATCTTTAGTTTCTAAAACAAAATATTTGTCATTTTCTTCTAAAATAGTAGCATCCTTTTTCAAATCATTAATCACATCTGAAATGAAGCTTTGATCTTTAGAACCGTCTTTCAAATAAACAATGGTGCTTACATCATTTGAATTGTCCCCATGGTTTGCAAAGACTTCCATGTTCATAGCCAAATCACCAACATTAAAGTTAGTTGTAGCCTCTTCAGCAAAGTCAGCACCTGAAGGAATATCAATTGCAAAATTAGCACTGTCTATACCATTGCTTGTGTTATCAACTGCACCAACACTTGAAATTGCTATTGCAACAACAAGGAGTGCAGATAAAACCGCTAAAATTCTTGAATCGATTTTCACATTATCACCCATTTTACAATTTTAAAAAAAATATGAATATTGTAATAAAAATAATTAGAAAAAAGAATAGGATTATTCTAATTTCTAACTGTCTATCACCCCTAGTTTCTAAATATTAGTTAAATCACCCAATAGTTTCTAATTTCTTATTTTAAATAGTTTCTAATCGTTATTAAATCACCCAATAGTTTCTAATTTCTTATTTTAAATAGTTTCTAATTCAGTTTTACTTGCTTCTGTTTTACTTGCTTCCTTATAAATTGATCCATAAACCCTACTGATTACAATGCTGACATATGGATTGATAAGCAAGGAATTGGGAATCATGTTAACTAAAGCCATTACAAGTGCAGAACCTACTATTATGCTGATAATTCCCGCAATAGCTCCAAATATAAATCCAAAGAATACGGAAATGATCATAATTGCAATAACAGTGAACAATAAAATTCCGATGAATCTTCCCCATCCTAAGTTTTTGATTAAGCCTAAGATTTCCTTAAATCTGAAAGCAGCAGCAAGTTCATCCTTATCAACCATATTGCATAATGCCATTACTTGCACTAAAGAAACGAATATTGCAAATATTATAGCCACCAATAATATGATTCCACCAATTGCATTGACAGAAGCCCCTACAGATTCATTTACAGTTAACATCAAACCAAGGAAGAAAAGAATCATAGGCAAAATGGAATAAGCCAATCCAACAATGAATGAGCGAACACCATTTAAGAGCAATCTTTTAATGTCACTAAACTCTGGAAGTTCAGATTTTCCTTCTATAGCATATTTGATTACATCATATATGTATCCTGAAGCGAATAGCATCAATATGAATGTTACAATCCAGGACAATGCAATCAATGCCATATTGCTTGGAGGAAGAGCAGACAATGCCGCTTGAAATGTATCAACAGGAGCTATGTTAGCTAAAACTCTCATATTGTCAAAGACCAAATATTCCATTGCCAATGAGACAAGACTTGAAACAAGGAATATTATACCTAAAGTTAAAACCTTTTTTTCATCATTAAAAGGATATTTCAATCCTTCTTTAACTACATCAGTAATACTAGCCATAAAATCACCAATAAATAAAATAATAAAATTATAAAATAATAAAATAATAAAATTATAAGATTATAAAATAATAAAATTATAAAATAAAAAAATTATTAAATAATAAAAATTATTAAAAATTTTTAATTATCTAATGAAGATTGTATAATAATCCGCTTACTCTAGATTGCATTATCATGGTGTAAGGACCTACAATAAACAACATTACAAGGTTAGCTATAAAAAATCCTGCAGCAAATATTCCTCCAGCTGCCATGGAAAATCCTAAAGTTCCAGTAAATATTCCGAAGAATCCGAATACGAATAAGATCAATAAGAAAACAACCGCATAAATTGCTGAGCAAATAATAATCAAACCAATGTAAGTCCCTAAACTTCTTGTAAGGCCAACAGATTTTATGATTTCAATTATTTCATTATAAGCAAAGGCTTTAGATAATGAATCTCCATTATTTGCCATGTGTGCTATTCCAAACATGCTCATAAGATAAGCGAACAAGATTAGCACTACAGTAATGACAGAACCGATAGCCATTAATATAGATTCACCATATCCTCCGATTGAGCTGGATACTAATGCAAACAAGAAGAATATTATGAATGGAACTAGTGCATAAATCAAATAGACCAAAACAACCTTTATGCCGTCTACAAACATGTCAATGATGTTATCAAATTCTGGCAATGGATCATTACCATTAATCATACCTTCTACAGAGATTTTGGTTACTCTGTAGGAATAACCGTAAATCAAGAATATCGGAAGCAAAAGGAAACTTAAAAAGTAGGTTACTCCCAATATCAATAAAGTCTTTAAGTCTTTAGCGGAATATTCTAAAGAATCCTTATAAATATCTAATATCATTTTTTAACCCCTAACATAATTATTTAAAATTTAAATTTATAAAATTGAATTAAGTCTATAGAACTTAATAATTTAAATTTATAAAATTGAATCAAGTCCATAGAACTTAATAATTTTAAATTTATAGAATTGAATCAAGTCCATAGAACTTAATAATTTTAAATTTTAATTAAAGTTCATCATCACTAAATTTAAAAATATCCTCTATGCTTAAATAGGAATCTTTATCCTCACCATAAGTGGCTTCATTCAAGATCTGTGTAATCTTATATGCTAAAAGCAAAGAAGGATTATACCGTCCGTTTTCCAAGGCATTGATTGTTTGACGAGTTACCCCAACAGATTCAGCTAAATCTTGTTGACTCAACTTAATCTCCTGCCTCAAATATCTTATAATCGTTTTCATATGACCACTTAAACAATATCGATTAAATATAGAAATATAAAATGTAACAAATACATTCCAAATGTAATAAATAAATTCCAAATGTAAAAATTATTTTACATTTCCATATGTAAAAATTATATTACATCATATATAAATGTTTCTATGAAACTAGCCAAAAATTGAATGATAAAAAAATATAAAAAAGATTAAAAAAAGCTAAAAAAAGCTAAAAAAATATTAAAAAATATTAAAAAAAGTTAAAAACTAAGAAGTGAAGAGAAAGATGAAACAATCTTAAGCCCTCAATAGCTTAATCTCTTCAAATATGTAGACTATTATCAAAAGTCCTGCAATTGCAGAAACTATTCCAGTGATAGGTGCAACTGGCATTTGAAATAGAAACGCATCTGCATTAGCAACTTCAAGAATAACCGCTACAAGATTATTTAAAAAGTGAATGGACATAGTCATAAGAATATTATCTGTTTTCAGATAGATTATGCACATACAGATTCCAAATAGAAATGCACTGGTTATTCCACCGAATTCATGTCCAATAGCAAAAATGGCTGAAGATATAATCATGGCAGCTATTATGCCAGTTCTTATTTTCAATCTGTTGAATAAAACTCCTCTAAAGAACAATTCTTCAACAATAGGGGCTAAAATGATTGAAGAAAGAACTTCCAGAATGAAAGATAATGGATCAAGCGCACTTGGAGTGAAATCCAACAACGGTTCCATTTCAGGATACAGTGAACCATAGAGTATGTCAAAATTTGCAAATAATGCCACAACAAGGAATACGAACAAGAAATTTATCAGAAATACATATAATATTTCCCGACGGTTATCCCTTTCAAAAATCTTAGAGAAATCATCCCCTAATCCATGAGAGCCTCTTAAAGCCCATATGAAGAACAAAAGAACAAAACAAAAAAGAGGGATGCCCAATAAGATATCATGTTCCCCTAATGAAGGAAACAAAGCAATGAGAACTACGTTCAAGATAAATCCAATGGCAATAGCCAAAACCGCTTCCCTAAGTCTGATTGTTCGAAGCCTTACATTAAAGTCAGTAACATTAAAGTCCATTTTATGCACCTAAAAATTTATAGATTTCAAATATTTGAGATTAATGTTTAGAATTAAACATATAAAAAACTTACTACTTAAATTTCCTAGCATAATAAATAATGTAAACTGGAACGAAAATTATAGAAAACAGACATGCGAATCCTACAAATTCAGAAAAAGGCTCCATATGCAAAATTGAAAGAAATGGAGTGTAATCCTGAATATATACCAATAAATTTCCTATAAAGTGCACTGCAATATTCAATAATATGTTATCGTGTTTCATATAGAATACGCACATCAGCATTCCAAAAATGCTTGCAGTGACGACATGAAGGAAAGGCGCCCCTCCATAAAAATGAAGTGAACCAAAAATGATCGAGGATACAACTATTCCAAAAGGAGCTCCTTTAAGTATTTTCAATCTATTGAACAAGACTCCCCTAAACAACAATTCCTCTGAAATCGGCGCAATGAAAACTGCTGCAACGAATCCTAAAAACAAGCTTACGGGATCTTCGAATCCAGTACCTACAGCCATGAGAAAACTAGGAAGCTTGATAGAAAAGGCTAAGCCTAAACTTGCACAGAATCCTACTAAAACTCCACAGAATAAGAAATCTATCATCGAAAGGCCAAGTATCCTAACAATATTCGTGAATTCAAATGCTTCATTCACATCTTTTGTAAAGCCTCTTGTACCTATACATGCTATTGCAAAGAATGCCATTATCAAAACATCAAATATTATTGTATAAAACTCAGCATGATCAAACCCTATAAAGTTGTAAATGTATTCTGATAAAATGATGGCTACAATAATAGCTATTGATGCCTCCAAAAGAGTAATTGTTCTAAGTCTCACATTGAAATCCTTAACACTAAAATCCATACATATCACCCATATAGAAAAATCATTATCGAATATAATTTTTAAATTATAAAATTTCCAAATAAAAGATTTATAATAATATTCTAAATTATAATAATAAATAAAATTTTATAAATAAAAAATTTATAATAATAATTTTCTATTATATTTTATAATAAAAATTTCTAATAATATTTACTAAATAATAGTTTATTATGGTTATTAATAAATCTTTATAATTTAATTGAAAAAATCTTAAAAATCAATAAAATATATTTAATCAAAAATTCAAAAATAGATATGTATTTTAAAAAAAATATAATATTTAATTTAAAAAAATTATATTTAATCAAAATTATCTACAGTCAAAGGAGAGTTTAAATGGCAATACATCCAATAGAATTTAGATATGGAACTCCAGAAATGAAAAGAATCTGGGAACAGGAAAACAAGCAGCAAAGAATGTTAGATATTGAATCTGCATTGGCTCAAGCTGAAGGAGAGCTTGGAATCATTCCAAAGGAATTTGCAGATGAAATCAAGGCAAAAGCAAATACCAAATTTGTTACCGTAGAACGTGTAAGTGAAATTGAAGCTGAAACCAAACACGATATCGCTTCCCTTTCAAAAGGATTAAGTGAAGTATGTGAAGGAGAAGCAGGAGAATATGTTCATTTCGGAGCAACCTCCAATGATATTGTAGACAGTTCAAACTCATTGCTTTTAAAGGATTCAATTGAAGTGTTGGAAGAAAAGATCGAAAGATTAACTAAAATAATCCTCAAATTAGCTGAAGAGAACAAGACCAAGGTCTGTATCGGCCGTACTCATGGACAGCACGCACTTCCTACCACCTATGGAATGAAATTTGCAATCTGGGCAGACGAGCTTCACAGACAATATGACAGACTTCAGCATGCAAAAGATAACGTTTGTCTTGGAATGATGGACGGTGCTGTAGGAACCACCGCTGCACTTGGAACCCAAGGTTGGGAAGTTCACAAGAAAGTGTCTGAAATTCTTGGATTAAAACCTGCTCCAATCACTAACCAAGTATTGCAAAGGGACAACCATGTTGAATTTGTAGCAACCCTCGCAAACATTGCAACTACCTTAAGCAAGATTGCTCTTGAGGTTAGAAACTTGCAAAGAACTGAAATTCAAGAATTAGGAGAATTTTTCGACCCTGAAAAGCAAGTTGGAAGCAGTACCATGCCACATAAGATGAATCCAATTACTGCTGAAAGAATCTGTGGTGTTGCAAGAATCGTAAAATCATATGTAAATGCAGCAATGGAAAACAATCCATTATGGCACGAAAGGGACTTGACCAACTCTTCCTGTGAAAGAATCATGTTCCCTGAAGCTTGCATTCTTACTGATTACATTCTCAACTTAACAATCAAGCTCATGAACAATCTCATTTTCTATGATGAAAACATTGAAAGAAACCTCAATTTCACTAATGGACTCATCATGGCTGAAAGATTGATGGCAGAGCTTACCAGAGCAGGAATGGGTAAACAGACTGCTTATGGAGTAGCAAGAAAGAATGCTATCAAAGCAAACAAGGAAAAACTATTACTTGCAGACCTAATCCTTGAAGACCCTGATGCAAGTCAATTCCTAACAAAAGAAGATGTTGAAAGAATCATGGATCCTCATACATACATTGGTTCTGCACCAATAATCGTTGATGAGATTATAGAATCATCTAAAGACTGGTTCTAAATCCACTCTTTTTATTCTTTTAATATTTTTAATCATCTAAAGACTGGTTCTAAATCCACTCTTTTTATTCTTTTAATATTTTTTAATCATCTTAAGAAGGATAATATCCTTCAGTTTCCCTCTTATGCCTTAACCATGTCTTCAGCATGGCATCACCAATGAAATATTTCCTATCATTATAATCGACAATCGCTTTATTCCTTAATGAATCGAGATACTTGATTACAGTAGCCTTTGAAAGATTCAAATTGTCCACAATCTCACTTAATCTCAAAGGACCATAATCTATTAGCAGTCTGATTATGTCCTTTTCAGAATCGTTTAAGTTCCCCCAGACATAGAGCCACATTATGACAATCTGATCCATCTTAAGGTGAAAGCTTTCCTTAACCAAATCCTCATCATATACAATGCCACTGTCCAGAACATTGCAAAATGCATTAATATAAGCCGGAACCCCTCTTGTACAATTATAAAATCTTTCAAAACCCTCATCGGTGAACTGAATGCCATGGGCCCTTTCACCAATATAATTAAAGGTTTCCTCCTTTGAAAAAGCCCCTATATCAATCTGAATCATGCGCCCACCAAATGCGCCTGTCTGCCCATTAATCATCTCAATGACATCGGCAGTCCTTGAAACAGAACCTGTGAAGACATATGCGACATTCCTTTGGTCCTGAATAAAACTTCTAAATAACCAGAAGAATGCATTGGGATTACTCACATATTTTAATTGCTGAAACTCATCAATGACAATGATGATTCCCCTAATGCCCTCACTTGAATCAACAATCCTTTGGGGAAGCTCCATAACAAACTCGCTTAATTTCTGATAATTGTCCCTTATTTTAGGCAGAGGAATTTCAAAGAGCTTGGCAGCATCGGAAAAATCATAATCCTTTAGCTTCAGACTACACACTAAATTAATGAACTTCGCCTTAATGGAATTGTCGCTAAGTTCATTGATGATTTCATTATATTGAATTAGCATTTCCTTTAAGACTGCCTCTTCACTGATTTGACCTCCATATTTGCTGTAGACTCTTGATATGTCCAAATACATTGTGAGAACCTCATCACTCTGGTCATTCAATATTTTCTTTAGGAGAAATGTTTTCCCCACTCCCCTTTGACCGGTAATCAGCAATTGGCAAGGCAAATTTTCAAAAATGCTGTTAAGCTGAAGGGATATCCTCTTAATGTCGGATTTCCTGTTATAGAAATACTTATCAATTTCAGTGGGAACAGTTAAAGGCATCATAATTATCACTTGAATCTCGTTATGATTATATATTAACTTTGTACTATTTAAATATACTTGTATAAATGATTATACTAGTATAAATAATTTTAAAAAATAAAAAAGTAAAATAGGTTAAACTAGTATAAATAATTATACTAGTATAAATGATTTTAAAAAATGAAAAAATTTTAAAATATTATTTTATAGAGCTGAAATAAAAAGATTAATTACTTATTCACTAAATAAACCACAGAGCATTTGGAGTTCATACTCTAAAAAAATTATCTCACTTACAAAGGATAATATTAATTTTATACCCCTTAAAGATATCCATAATGTGAAATTATGTAAAAACACAAAAGTGATTTTAAAAAAAAAAGTGAAAAAAAGAATAAAAAAGAATAAAAATTAGTTTTCTATCATGATGAGTTTGCCCGTTTTGGGATCCTTGTAGACCTTACCAAGCTCACTGTAACCTTCTCCAGATGATGAGCTTACATCAGGAGTCTCATTCAACTGCTGACCCTGATCTATCTCAGTCACCTGCTTCATGGCATTGATTGCATCCTGCCTCTGCTCAGGTGTAACATCATCGTTGAAGACGATTGCCTGCATATTCCATGAAATCACTAGAAAGACAAGCAAACCCACTGCAATAACAAGCATTGCATCCACAAGATTTGCAACACCAGTCATTGGGTCTTCCTCATCCTCCTCAAAGGCAGTCTTTCGATTAAGCTTTACCATAAACGATCACCCTAGAGCTTCCGTATTCTTGTAAGGACCACGTCGGTCAATACGTCTATGTTTGCTATGTACTCGCTGTACCATCTTCGTCTGATTTTACTGATTACATAAGCGAGTGCACCTGAGCCTATTCCCACAACGGTTGTGTCGAATGCGACTATGATTGCATTTGATAGTGTGACTATGTCTCCTGTTCCAAGGGCTGCAAGCCCCGGACCCATTGGAATCAATGTGCCCATAAGACCAAGTGTAGGTCCTATACGGGTTATGATGTCAGTGTATGACAGTCTCTTCTCCAATTTCTTTTCTCTGCTGTTAACTAATTTTTTAGCTAATGCTGTTCTGGATTCCAAATCGAGATTGGTGTCTGTTATTTCCCTCAGGTCGTTCTTCATTGAGTTCGGAATATCTGAACTTTCAATAATATTCAATATTTCGTCCTGACTCTTCGCATTTGAAATGCTGTTGATTAAGTTCTTCATCTCAGCATTGGACACGGTCTTCCTGTGCCTATATTCTCTGATTAATCCTCCGAGGAGTATGATTGCTCCTATTGCAAAGATTAATAAGAATATTATCACAGGAATCTGAAGGCTTTGGCTCACAAGATCCAATGTTGAGGTCAAAATGTTGCTACCAGCCATAAAAATAATACCCTCCTAAAACTACATTTTTAGCTTGAAAAATTCATATCAATTTAATTAAAATAATGGTAAATTAAATTATGATTTAATTATTGGAATTAATTTTTAATTAATCGGATAATTAAAATAATTAAATTGCTATGATAAGTATAAATTTTACAAATTTCTTATCTACATAAAACAATTAATAAATTGCAGAATCTATTAATTTTAAAATCAAAACATTTTTTAATCCTTTGATTTTAAAATCAATAAACTAAGTTCATTTTTTAAAAAAATAAAAAAATAAAAGAGGAAACAATACTTATAGATTATGAGGAATATTTCCAAAACCTACAATTGATTCATCTTTTCTTATAAAAAACTTTAAATTTTATTGTTCTTATTCTTCTTCCTCTTTGTCTTTTTGGCGCTTGTAACCAATGCATAACAACAACAAAGCAACAACACAAATAAGCCCTAGCTGAAGATAATTGACAGACTTTGAAGCTAGATTATTCTGTTCGTTTATCTCATAAGCGTTAGGGTCTGCTGCAGAACTTCCGCTTTCACCGGCACTTGCAGCGCTAATGCTAGGAGTGGCATCTCCGCCAACACCAGGGGCAGTGTCCTTATTTGAACCTAAAGCACTGTCACTATTTGGGTTGGTCCCATTTCCGGAAACTCCACTTCCGTGATTGCCGTTGCCATGATTTATTCCTCCGGAACTGCCATTAGTGTTCCAAGGAGCTGTTCCGTTGCCTAGATTGTCAGTCATCCCAGTACCATTGGAACCCTCACGATAATACCTAGGAACAAAAATGCTAGGGACAACGCTTGTGTGATTCCTTAGCCAGTCAGGCAACTCATCATCACTCATGGTGTTCCTGAACACACCATCAGTATTGTTACGGATAGTGTTGTTATTTCCCTTACCAACACGAACAGCACGATTTCCACTGGACTTATTGGTATTCAACACATTATTTGCAATAATTGAATTGACTACCAATGAACTGGTACCTGAGAGGGAAACCGCATAGCGACCGTTGGTTGTCACATTATTGTACTGAATGTTATAGGTGTGATTGCCATTGGTATTTTGGGAATAGCTGATGCCGTAAATATTGTTATTGTCTGCATAACTGCCTATATTGTTTACAATGATTGTGTTGTTCAAGATCAGGTCATCAGAGTCCTGCACTTCAATTCCTGCGACAAGCGCCCAATAGTGAGTGCTTGCAAGACCGGTCACATTGATGAAATTGCTGATGATGTCAATCTTTGTAGCACCATAGTAATTCTGGGAATATATACCTATATTCGGACCGAAATTGAATGTGGTTAGATTGTTGTAAGCAATCTTCACATTATATGAAGGACCGTTGACCTGAATAGGATAAGCTGTTCCCATTCCTGCACGTCCTCCAGTGGTAATCATATCAATCTGGTTGCCTAATATTGTAATGTCATTGCCAAAATACACATCAATTCCCTGAAGGTAGTTGTCCTTGCCGTCCTTGCTGTCGAAGTCCTCGCAGTGAATGCGGTTCTTCTCGATAGTGGCATTGTTGCAGCCATACAATATCACGGTATCCAAAGTAGGGTAACTGTTGCCTCCTCCGTTGACATATGTGGAAATCTTATTGTTGGACAGTGTCAGGTTATTGGAGTTCTGTGCCACAAAGGCACCTACAGCATCCATGCTCACACCACCGAAGATCTCAGCCTGCCAATTTACGGAACGCAAAGGCAATGAACAGTTTAAATTATTACCATAGACTACAGCATTGTCGACACCATCAATGAATATGCCATAATCCCATCCTCCATGCAGGTTATTGCCTATAAAGTTAAATGTGCTGTTTGCCAAGGTGAAGTTCTCTATCTTGTTGCCTTCTGCATAAACACAGAACCCACTGGTGGCTTCAGGAACCACATAATCCATTGTGCAGTTGTAGATTGTGCAATTGTCTCCAAGCACCAACATCCCTGCAAAATCATTGTCAGCGAACTCCTGGTCCAGAACAAAGTTAAGACCGGAAAGCATGACATTATTAGATTCCAAGCAGAATACAGTGTTTCTCATCAGTGAATTGTTGCCGATTAGAGTCACATTAGAGGATTTGATGTCTATGATTCCCTTATCGGCAAACTCGCCATTAAAGACTATGATGGAATCATTGAAACCTTCATTTAATTGGCCATCAACAAAATAGGATGTGAAATTATCAGAATCAACAATATAAACATTGCTGTCAATGGAATCCTTCAAAACATCTGAACATGATGAATCATTAATGGATTCCCTTGATTTTTCAGTTGGATCATTTAATGAACTTTCACATTTTTCAGTTGGCTCATTTAATGAGCTTTCACTTGATCCCATTTCTTCAGAAAGCAAATTAGAAGAATCAGAACACAAAACACAGCCATCCTCAACAGCATCATCACTTAATTGAGAAAGAATAGGATAACCTATACTATCGTCAACTGAAGAAACATTATAATCACTCATGTCTTCTGCTGAAACAGAAGAAGAGAGCAGTAATAATATGATTAATGCCAATGAAGACAGCAATAAACACTTGTTAATCTTTTGCATTTCAAATCCCGACTTTTTTTATAATAATTAAATATAATTATGAATCTTAAAATAGAAAAAGAGCACTTAAATAGCATCCTTTATCCTATTTAAACTACAAACTAATCTTTTTTCATATGAAAAAAGAATGTATATTGGATTTTTTTAGTCTTTTTGAAACTAAATTATAAATTTTATTAAATAAATCTCCTTAATCAAGAAAAATTTATTTTTTATTCCAACCACAAAAAATTGGAATAAGAAATAAATTTTTTCTAAACAAACATTAAGCCCGGTTAAAATCTCACAACCTAAAAAAAAAATAAAAAAAGGAGAAAATTGGGGTTTCTCCATTATTTTTTAACGGTTATTTTTACTTTTTTGCTTAATGCTTTGTAGTATTTGTTTCCTGCAAACTTGACAGTAGCAGTATATTTACCTCTTTTGGTTAATTTGGTAATTTTAAAGGTTGCTTTACCTTTGCTGTTTGTGGTAGCTTTGTAGGTTTTTTTGCCTACTTTCAAGGTAAGCTTGACCTTTTTCATTACTTTGCCTTTATTGTTCTTAAGGGTAACAGTATACTTTTTGGTTTTGACTTTAACCTTAAAGGTCTTTGCTTTTGCAGCGATCTTGACCTTTGCCTTGTTGACTACAACCTTAGGCTTTACGCTTGAAGCGGTGTAAGCGCTGTCTCCTGCAAACTTGACTGTTGCAGTGTATGTCTTAGGAACAAGGGTAGCGACATTGAGGCTTACCTGACCTTTGCTGTTGGTTGTGAGTGTTTTGCTGATTGTGCCGACTTTAACAGTCACTTTCTTGTTAGCCAAAGCCTTGCCGTTTGCCATAAGGGTAATGACCAATTTTTTAGCAACATTGTAAGTAGCAGTCACCTTAGGAGCGGTGAGCTTGGTTGCGACCTTAGCAGGAGGAACAGGAGTGCTGTTTGAACCGTTGGTGTCATTGGAAGGTGCAGGCTCGTCAGTGAAGTTGAAGAACTTGCTATCGCCGATAGCATTGTATGATTCGTTTCCTTCATAGTTGACTGCAACGGTGACTTCACCAGTCAATCCGGTGATTGCGTATTTACCATCATCTCCAGTTACAGCAGTTTGCTCATCTCCGCCATTTACAGTGTACTTGAAAGTTGCACCAGCAATAGCATTGGAGTCCTTGTCAGTCAAGGTTACTACAACAGTGCCCTTTTCGCTGGAGCTGATGTCAACAACAGAGTCAACAGCAACAACCTTAAGCTTAGTAGCGTTTAGGTAATTGTGCTCATAATCACCTACTTTATCGATAGTAGTTGTAGCATCAAAGTCATAATCACAGTTTTCAATAGCGCAGAAATCTAAAATCTCAATATTTCCAGGAATGTCCACAACACCCTTAATGTTGCAGTTAGTGAAACTACAATCATACAAGTAAATTCCGTCTTGATCAATGAAGTCACCGCTTCTTCCAATAATGGAATCAGCAACGATATTATCAAAAGTACAATTAGTCAAAACAACTTTACCGTATGTATATACTGTAAATAAAGAATTTGCAATATTAACATCTTTAAATTCACAATTGTCAAAAGTCATATTATATGTAACGCCAAAAGGTTTTTCATCCAAATGCTCAATTTCCGCAATGCCCTTTGCAATATTTATATTAGAATTGACAAAAGTACAGTTAATAAAATTAGAATTCATGGTTAAATCTGCTGCATTAATTGTGAAGTTAATGAATGTTAAAATAGGATGAGTATCATAGAATGCAGTGACAGAATCTCGAAGTGAAGTAAAAATAGCATTTTTACTTTGACTTATAAATATGACACTTTTATTTAAATTTTCAATATTTAAATTATACTCTCCATCTGCAAGATAAATAGTTCCATTATCATTTATATACTTATAAGCTCTTTTAAATCCATTTTCTTGACCATATGCTTGTTCCCAACTTTGACCATCTACATCAGCATAGTTATTTGATGAGGAAGGATCAACATAAATAACATCATGAGGCAATTTATCCCCCAGAATATTTTTTGATGATGATTTAATATTATTTACTGCATCTAAAAGTTCTTCTTCAAAAATTCCATTATTAGAAGTTACTGGACTGTTAAATGTATTGTTTGTTCCCAAATTGGTCTGATAGCAGTTTGTGAAGTTATTGAATGAAAATGTGTAATTTCCAGTGAGTTTCACAGTATCGGAAGTAGTTAAAGTATGATTGATGAATGTGTTGTTGCAAACGATCACTTTAGGTATTCCTTCTGTAATGTTTCCTTCTGGGCTGATGTACCCTTGACTGTAAGCTGCTATTGCTTGACCAGTTTTAGCTACATTGTGAATGAAAGTAGAATTGCATACTTTTAATATTCCATTGTTCATTGCAGAAATTGCACCACCAGTTCCAGTTGAAGGAGTTTCGTTGGTATGTCCACATAAGTTTTCATTTTCTTCAAAAGTGCAGTTACAAATGGTTATATTGTAAGAAGATCCCCAGTTGGAACATCCTATTGCTCCACCCCCTGCACTTGTGCGGCATTTGTTTTCCTTAAATATGGAATTGCAGACCACTAATTTACTATAGGTATACAATGCACCACCATTCCAACCTGCTACATTTCCAGTGAAGTTAGAATTATCAATATAAGTTTGTGCATTGCTGTGAGTGTGAATTGCTCCTGCCCACCATCCTGCAGAGTTATTGATAAATTCGGAATTGTTTACGTATAATATTCCACAGTTGTTAATTACTCCAGGCTCTACACTAGCAGAGTTGTTTATGAATTTACAGTCATCAACATACATTATAACACCAGTAACGGTTCCAGCATTATAATTGCTTACAACACCATAACCTGCAGAAGAGTTAGTAATATTACAGCTAATTAGGCTCATAGTACCTAATGTATTATAAACTACAGAATTATGGCCAGTAGCCGCAGTAATGTTGTAAAAACTACAATTTTCTAGAATATTAGTTCCTGATAACTCCAAAAGGTTAACAACATTCATATCTTTAAACTTAACATTTCTGAAAGTAATTGTTAAATCAGGATTCTCATTTAAAAATGGAACTCCATTAAAAGTACCAGTGATGTAACTATTTTCAGTACCAATAATAGTAGCACTATTAGTGAAATTTATCTGGCTAGTAGGATTATAATTAGTGCCTGTCAAAGTAATATCCTTTGCACCAGATGACTCACATGCATCTTCCAAATCATCCCAGTCAGCAGCATTTACAGGAGCGCCTCTAGTCTGTTCAACGTCCTTATTTTCTTTTTCAATTGTTGCCTCATTTATTTCTTCAGTTGTTGTATCTTCGGAAAGAATAGGGTCATCTGTTACACTATCGCCTATGTCCTCGGAGACTGCATCTACAGCAACTGCATCATCAACAGATGCATCGACTGCATCTATTGAGACATCATCCGCTGCGCTTGCAGCACCCATGAAACAACAAAGAAGAACTAAAAATACGGTCACGATTTTATAATTCATATTTTATTTCCTCCAAAGTTTATTTCTTTAAAGTCTCCTTTTTCAGTTTTAAAGGAGAAAAATATTCAATTTTTAAGATTTTTTGTAAGGCATGAAATCTTTATGTGTTTCCATGTGAAACACATAAAACATTTAAAAAACCTAGATTGTCCTATAAAAATCAAGTGAAAATTGAATGAAAAACTTAATTTTTTTAAAACATATTAGAATAATCTTGATAAATACTCCCTTTGTCAAGTTAGATTGAATATTCATAAAATATGTCTTACATTAATATATATTACTCATATAAACATATAAACTTAATCTTATTAACTATGTTAAGTGTTTTTGATCAAAAAATAATGAGAACATCCGTTTTCTTTTTTTTTTCGTTTATAAATAGTAAAAAAAGATTTTTTTGCTAATATAAAAAATTATGCTGTCGGAAATCTAAAATTAAGTAATTCTTAGCAGTTTTTGTTAAAAAATAGATTGTTTGACTTATATGAAACTAGTTTATGTGTTTCACATGGATATATGCGAATTTTTGCATGTAACCTATAAAATTTCATGCGGGAAGAGAGGAGACTCCTTGTTTTCATCATGTAACCTGTAAAGATGAAAGTGAAACATGTGATATTTCATGAATTATTCCAACTCATATTCCATGCCGTCCAGGGTGAAGTTGATCGTTATATTTATCGTTTGGTTCTCAATGAACGTGCAAGTGCCCTCTTTTCCATCAATATGCTTTTCCTCATGCTCCCCTATCCATTCATCAAATACCATAACATTATGCATTGCTCGAATGTAAATCTCCTTTAACCTCCTGGGATTGGTCTTGATGTAGGCTTCGTGGACCTTGGTCTTTGCCCTTCCCTGCAATGCATCAATGGCATCTGCGCTCAGCCCTATGTTGCTTGCATGGTACTTCCTTAAGGCATGTGCCCTGAATCGCCTATACCTGCCAACAAAACCCAATCCCAACTTGTCATTGACCTTCTTGAAATTATAGATCAAGGAACTGTCGGAAAAATCAAATAGCTTGTCCTCCAAGGACAGATCATCCCTAGTTAAAAGATACTTCACAATATGGAAACTGGCTTCAGGAGAGCAGAATGTGTGATAGAACTTATTGGTCTTAATCCTCTTCAGGTAGAATGTGGGAACAAGATCTCTACGATTTTCCAAATATTCCAAGACATAATCTATGGAACCTCCATCATGATAATCCTCAGTCGCCTTTATGAAATCGCTAACAGTCAAGGACAATGTCTCTGCCTTGGCGCATCCGCTGCTTGAGATGAAAAGAATCACAGCAATAAAATCCAATGAGGAAATGTCATATGCCCTTCTGATATCATCCCTTGTAGGCAAGTCATCATAAGAAGAAAGATACACCCCATCAAAGCTAATGTCATTCAAATAGGGCAGCTCAATCTCGAAATGCCTGTAGAAGGTCTTGATTCTGGAAAAATATGTCCTCACAGTGCTGATTGACAAATCAGAATCCAATAAAAAACTCCTGAAATCCAACAATCTATTCTTAATCTTTCTGCTCTTTACTGGAATTCCTTTCTCTTCCTCATCGATTGCCTCATCCATAAGGGATTCCATAGCCATATCATGAAAGAGTTCATACTTTCGAATCGCAGATCTATATGATCTGACTGTACTGTCCTTAATGTTTCTATTCAAATAAAATCTTTTCAATAATTCATCAGACATCATAATAAGAATATTTTAAAAAGGAGAATGAAATAGGATTGAATAAGATTATTTTAACAAATAGTAAACCATAACACAAAATATTAGTTCTCGAAGGCTCTCTTAACCTTTATATTAATCAAAAGCCAATATTTAATTAAATAATAAATATCCAGATTGGAAGAATCAGTTGTCAAATAATTTATGACAACTGATAGAAAAAATACAGCATCAATACTTCAAACCATATTTAGAAAAAAATATTAAAGGAGACAGTGATTATGACAAAATTTGATCTTATTAAAACATTATCATATTACGGGCAGGAAACAACCGTTGAAGGAGATTTCATAATAGGCGAGGATACTATATGGGCAAGTAGAAACATTGTCGCAGAGATTTTTGGAACTACAAATCAGAACATATCAGCTCATTTTAGAAATATAGTGCAAAAAGGAGAGTTAATAGAAAAAGAAGTTATCATAAGCTCCAAAGACTTATTTCAAGACGAATTAGAATTTAGCAAGAAAAATTTGCAAAATTCTAAAAAGAGAGGCAGACCCCAAATATGGTATAATCTCGACGCAATGATATCAATAGGCTATAGAATAAACAGCAAAGAGGCAACACAGTTTTAGAAAATGGGCTACAAACATTTTAAAGGAATATATGATAAAAGGATATGTGCTGAATAAGGAAGTGCTTGAAAACGGAGGAGTCCTTGGCAAGGATTACTTTGATGAACTGCTGGAAGAGATCAAGGAAATCCGAACAAGCGAACGAAGAGCATATCAAAAGGTGACAGACATCTTTGCTACAAGCTATGACTATGATTCCAATTCATACATTGCAAAGGAATTTTATGCAAAGGTTCAAAACAAGCTCCACTATGCAATAACAGGATAGACAGCAGCGGAAATGATCAGCGCCCGTGCAGACCATGAAAAGAATAATATGGGACTGCAAACATGGAAAAACAGCCCTGAGGGAAAAATACTAAAAAGCGATACTGAAATTGCTAAAAACTATCTTGAAAAAGAGGAACTGGACGAATTGAACAGTTTGGTAAACATGTACTTGGACTATGCTGAACTGCAGGCAAAAAGACAGAAACTAATGTATATGAATGACTGGTCCGAGCGACTGGACGGATTTCTGGATTTCAACGAATATGAAATCCTGGAAAACAAGGGAAAGATAAGCATGAAAGAGGCCAAGGAAATAGCAAGTAATGAATATGATAAGTTCAGACCAATGCAAGATAAAAACTATCGATCAGACTTCGATAAGCTATTGGAAAACGTTAAGGAAATAAAATGAAAATTAATCTTTAAAAATATAAGTGAAAAAACAGAATAAACAATTCTTTACAAATAATAAACCATTAACATAATAAACATAAAAATCTTTAGGTTTACCATGAAATTTATGTTCTGCAATACAAATTTTCAATAAGGAATTGATCCATGAAATAAATAATATGATTTGGGGGTGAGAAATATTAATTATTTCTCGGATTCCAATGTGGCAATTGCATATAAAATCATAATCTTTAATCCATAAATGGAATTCCTTAACACATCAACTATTTTAATAAGTAAATCTAAACTATTAAATATGTTTAGAGAAATGAGAAGAAAGAAACAAGCTTTAAGTGAAGAAGAGTGCATTGATATTTTAATCAACGAACCACGTGGAATCTTAGCCGTACTTGGAGATGACGATTATCCTTATGCAGTACCATTAAATCATGATTATGTGGATGGAAAAATATATTTCCATGGAACTGTAAAGGAAAGCCATAAAAGAGATGCTATTGAAAAGCATGATAAGGTATCCTATTGCGTGATGAATAAAGGCATAAAAGCAGAAGATGACTGGTGGTACACATTCAAAAGCGTTATTATATTTGGTAGAATGAAAACTATCAAGGACAAGGATACAAAAATAGAAAAATTGACTCATTTAGGAAACAAGTTCTTCCCAAGTGAAGAAGAGACCAAGTCAGAAATAGATAAGCTTTTGGATGTTACAGAACTTTATGAAATCACTATAGAGCATATGAGTGGAAAGATAGTTGAGGAAAAATAATTTAAATCATCTGATGGCAATATCCTTTATTACCTCACCAGCGATCATTAATCCTGCAACAGGAGGCATGAAGGAAACACTGCCCTTGACCTTATGCTTCTTTTCATTTTGGTTTATTTCACAATCATTTGTGTTTATTGGATGTTCCTTTGAATACAAGACCTTTAATTTCTTTATATTTCTCTTTTTTAAATCTTTTTTCATTATTCTGGCAAGCGGACAATAGGAGGTCTTATAAATATCATCTATTTCAAAACTTGTAGGATCCAACTTGTTTCCAGTACCCATACAAGACATTACTGGCACCCCAATTTCCTTGGATTTGCATATGATTGCAATCTTAGCCATTATAGTGTCCACACAATCAACGACATATGACAAATCCTCTGTAATGATGTCGGATTCTGAATCAGCAAGGTAGAATTCATTATAAATTTCAACATTAGCATCAGGATTGATATCCAAGATTCTCTCTTTCATGACATCAACCTTGTTTCTGCCGATTGTTTTAGTTGTGGCTATTAGCTGCCTATTGATATTGCTCTCATCAACCTTATCGAAATCCACCAGCACAAAATTGCCTATTCCGCTTCTTGCAAGTCCTTCGCAAACAAAGGAACCGACACCACCAAGCCCAAAAACAGCAACTTTGGCATTTTTCAGTTTTTCCATTCCCTCATTTCCAATTAACATTTCTGTTCTTGAAAACTTCTTATCCATCTGTGCTCACCAAAAATTTAAATTAATTTAATTAATTATATAATAATTGAGGTTAAAAGAATAAAAACTTAATGCAATAATTTTCTAATCAATAGAAAAAAATAAATCGCTATGTGAGGAATTTAATGATTATCGATACACATTGCCATATCTACAATAGTGAAATGGAAAATGCAGAGGAAATAATAAAAGAAACTCTTAAAGAGGATATTATCATAATATTGAATGGGACTGACCCTAAAAGCAATGAAGAGGTATTGAAATTGTCCCAAAGCTATGAAAATGTCTATGCTGCTTTAGGATACTTTTACACTTTTGCAGATGAAATTAGAGATGAAGACATTTTGCTATTGGATAATCAGCTGGAAAATGATAAGGTAATTGCAGTAGGGGAAATAGGATTAGATTACTACAAAGGAAAAGAAAATAGGAATAAGCAAATTGAACTCTTTGAAAAGATGCTTAGCTTGGCTGAAAAACACGAGCTTCCTGTGATAGTCCATTCCAGAAAGGCAATGCAGGACACTTATGATATTATAAAAAAACATGACACAATTGGATCCATGCATTCCTATCAAGGTTCAGCTGAGATGGCAAGAGAATTCATTAAACTAGGTTTCTATATGGGAATAGGAGGGACAGTAACCCATACCAACAATAAGAAAACAAGAAAGATGCTAAATGAGATTGGGATTGAACATATCCTCTTAGAAACCGATTCTCCTTACTTGCCTCCAGAAGAAAAAAGAGGGGAAATGAATACACCACTGAACATAAAATACATCATTAAAAAAATAGCTGAAGAATTGAATATTGAAGAGTCTGAAGTTATTGAAATAACTGCAGAAAATACTAAAAGATTGTTTAAGATATGAAGAAATAATTTCAATACTCATGCATGCCCTAAAACTCATTGTTCCAATGCCTTTTTTGTAATTCTGATTGCGCCAGCACTATGAATTCGAACAACAGGATTCTCATCATTTTCAGCAAAATATTCTAGTTTTTCTAAATATGGCTTTACGCAATTTGGCCTTGTTTTTCCAATTACCCTAAACATTTCAGGAGCTTCTATCCTAACCTTATCTTCAGAATCCGAAATCATTTCATAAAAGATATCCAATTTATCGCAAAATAAGTCTGGATTGCTTGTAGCTATATTTTCACAAGCCCAAATAAATGCATGCCTGACATTAGATGATTCATCCTCGTTCATTTTCATCAATTTGTCCATATAAACGATTACTAAATCCTTATCTGCCCGACCTATCCTTCCAATTGCATTAGCAGATCTTTCTCTCAATTTAGAATCATCATTCTCTAAGTAACTTGCAATATCATTGACATGGCATTCTATTTCTTTTGGATACTTCAAGCCCATTTCTCCAAGAAGCCATAATGCCTTTGCTTTTACAGCAACAGAATAATCATCATTCAACTTATGGGCAACATCATCGATATTTGATTTCCAGTTTTCCTTATCCTTTGTCAATTCTTTTAATTCATTTAGTATTTCCTTATCTGCTCTATTTGACATTTTATTATTTTCCTTATTTTGACTAATAAGATTCTCTAAACGAAGATATTTAAAAATATCTATTTTTCTAATGCTAAAAAAATATCATTTTTTTTTAATTTTGAAAAAATAGAATATCGAAAAAATATACTAACAATCGTTAGTTTTATATAGCAATGCCAATATAATAAAATATAATTAGACTAACAAGTGTTAGTTTATAGTATTTAATTTTAATAAAACATTGGTTTAAACTAATTTAAAATAATTAAACTAATTAAAATAATTAAACTAATTTAATCTAATTAAACTAATTAAAACTGATAATATGGCTAAAAAGAATACAAAAGAAAAAATATTTGATGTTTCCATTGACTTGTTCTCACAAGATGGATACGATGGAGTTTCCATACGCCAAATAGCTAAGGAAGTAGGAATAAAGGAAAGTTCCATCTATAATCACTACCAAAGCAAAGAATCCATTTTAGAATCCATATTAAGCTATTACATTAATGAAATGCTTAAGGAAGAAGCGCCTATAATGCAATCTGAAAAGAATCTGAAGATAGATTTTAATCAGTTCTACAAGGAAGGAAGCGATAGATTCATATCCAAACTCTCTGAAGAGAAGATGATGAAGATTACAAGAATCTTCCTGGTTGAATCATACCATAATGAAAAGATAAAGAATTTTGTAAAGGAAGCGATTATTGGCTATGCAATCAATGGATGGGAAAATCTATTTGAATTGATGAAGGAAAAGAAGTTCATTAAAATGGATGCAGACATCAAACAGCTTGCAGAATCATTCTATTACTATGGATTATTCCTATTGTACGAACATTTCATAATAAATTATCCTGAAGATGATGAGGAATTCCTAAAGGATTTCGAAAGAAGAACAACAAATCATATGAAAATTCTCTTTAATTCCGTGAAGATAGATACAAAAAATCCAAAAGACAAATTGGAAAAAGAAAAAGAGCCTGAAGAAACTATCAGATTAGAAGAAGAAAAAGACCATATCAAAGTTGAAAATATTGTAAGAGATGCATTTTGGAATGTTTACAGACCCGGAGCCTATGAACATTACATCGTCCACAACTTAAGAAAAGACTCAAGTTTCATTAAGGACTTGGCATATGTAATAGAAGAAAATGATGAAATCATAGGCCATATAAACTATTCAAATGGGAGATTGAATCTTTATAGGAAAAATAGATATGGAGTAGACATTAAAGTCAGCGAAGGAAGAAAAAAGGCAACTGTCCTTGGACCAATAGCTATAGATTCCAAATATCAAAGCAATGGCTATGGTTCCAAATTAATAAGACATACTTTAAATCTCGCAGAAGAAACGGGCATACCATTTGTTTTTGTAATAGGAGATGAGAATTACTACAGCAGATTCGGTTTTGAAAGTGCATCAAAATACAATATTTACCTTGAAGGAACCGATACTGAAGATGAAAATCCATTTTTCATGATAAGGATATTAAATGGCAATGAGAATATTATCAAAAATCTGGATTTTGATAAGGGAATATTCTACAATCCGAAAGTCTTTGATGTTGATGAAAAGATGGTGGACGAATTTGATAAAAACTTTGAATATAAAGAAAAAAAGGTCCATGAAGGACAATTAGACATATAAATTATTTTAACAGGTGTGACAATGAAATACGTTATAATCAATGGATCTCCAAGAAAGAAAAATACATGGAGCATGGTTAAGCAAGCAAAAGCAAATTTGGGAGATGATGCTGAATTTGAAGAAATCCAATTGATGAAAGCTAAAATACCAATGTGCAATGGCTGCTTCAAATGCATAATGGAAGGAGAAGATCACTGCCCACATAAAGATATTGTACAATCAATTATAGACAAAATCAGATGGGCAGATGGAATAATTATCTCAAGCCCAGTTTATGCAATGAATGTCACTGGACTCCTTAAGAACTTCTTCGACCATACCGCTTATCTATACCATAGACCAGAATTCTTTGAAAAGAAAGCCCTAATTGTGGTATCTACAGCAGGAGCAGGGCAAAAGGATGTTGCAAAATACATTGATGAAACCTTAAGGCATTGGGGATTCAATAAAAACTATAAGATAACTTATGCTTGTGGTGGAAAGGAGGACATCAATAGGAAAGAAATCAACAAGATTTCTCAAAAGTTCCATAAGGACGTATCTTCCAAAAAACTCCACTCACCAAAGATTATGGATTTGATATTCTACAATGTATGGAGAGCAATGGCATTGAGCAAAGACCCTATTGAAGCTGATGCTAAATACTGGGAAAGCACTGGCTTGGTAAATCATGATTTTGCTCCAAATGTAAACTTGGGAATATTAAAGAAGGCCTTTGCAAAAATAATGTTTTCCATACTTAAAAAAGTGATGAAATAAGATGTAAATCCTCTCTTAAACCAAAAGAAAAACTATTAAAACTCTAAAGATATAAAGATTATTTGAAGAAGATTATTAAAGATAGAATTAATCAAAAAAGAAGTAATGGTAATCCTATGAATGAAACTAAAACACCTACAAAAAGAATATTCTATTACGATGTCTTGAGAGCATTGGCAATAATTGGAATCGTATTTTGCCATGTATCCGTTTCATACGTATCTAGAGATATAAATAGCCCTAATCTTTATATTTCTGTATTCTTTGACTGTTTTAGAGACTTTTCAATTCCTATATTTGTAATGCTTAGTGGAGCGTTGCTTATAGGCAAAAAAGACACTTTATTAAAATTCTTTAAAAAGAGATTATCAAGACTTTTCATACCTTTCCTGTTTTGGGTATTAATTTATATAATGTTTACAAGCATAATGAGCCATGGATTTAACCTAGATAGTGCACTTAAGATATTCTTTGGAACAGCAGGAACATTGGGAGTTCATTTCTGGTTCGTTTGGATGATCATAATAGCTTATGTTGGAATATTCATTATTAACAAAGTGATGCAATTAAATATCAACATCAATGATTTCAATAAGAAATTCATCACAATTTTAGCAATCCTTTCTGTAATTTACATCTGCTTGAGCCATTACCATCTATTCAATCCATATAGTTCTACATTGACATATTACATTTCTTTCCTGGCGTATATAATAATTGGCTACTTCTTGGCAAAATGTGACTTTTTGGAAAAGAGAATTGATAAAAAATACCTGATAATTATAACAGCTCTGCTATTTATAGGATCTTACCTTTGGTACATATTCTGTTTTGTAGTTCCAAGGTCTCATCTAGTGCACCAATTCGTTAGATTAAGCTATTTCAATCTATTGATACTATTCATGTCTGTAAATGCATTTTTACTGTTTAAATACTTATCCAAGACCGAATCATTCATTGATATGGAAAATAATAGATTAGGAAATGCATTTACAACAATAAGCAATTACAGTTATGGAATTTATCTTATTCATTACTTGGTTTTATATTGCATAAAAATCAATTTAATAAAATTCATCAATTTCACTCAAGGCAGCTCATTGATTTGGATACCTGTTTTAGTGATTATTACAACAGCAGTCAGCTTAGCAATCCTATCAATTCTAGACAAGATTCCTTATTTAGATAAGGTAACTGGAAAGAAATAATAAATAAAAAATATTTAAAATTTACCTAAAAATGCATATTAAAAAAGTGATTTTATGATTGGAAACAGTTGGGATAATGTTTTAGAAGAGGAATTTAAAAAGGAATACTTCCTAAAAATAAAAGAATTTGTAGAAGAGGAATACAAAACTAAAACAATCTATCCGCCAAAAGAGGAAATATTCAATGCCTTCAAGCTATGTCCAATAGACAATGTGAAAGTTGTCATATTAGGCCAAGACCCTTATCATGAAGAAGGACAGGCCCATGGACTTGCTTTCTCAACACCTGAAGGACATCCAATCCCAAGATCTCTAAAAAACATCTTCAAGGAAATAGAATCAGAATATGGCTATCCAATTCCAGATTCCGGATGCCTTGAATCCTGGGCTAAGCAAGGGGTATTCCTACTCAATACTGTACTCACCGTTGAAGAGGGAAATGCGAATTTACACAGCAAATGCGGATGGCAAACCTTTACAGACAATGTAATTAAAATACTAAACAATCAAAAAGCACCTATCGTTTTCCTATTATGGGGAAAACAGGCAGAACTCAAAAAGGAATTGATTACAAATCCTAATCATTTGGTGCTTATATCCTCTCATCCAAGTCCATTTTCTGCAAGAAGAGGGTTCTTTGGGTGCAATCATTTCAAATTGGCTAATGAATTCCTACAGGAAAACAATTTAGAAGAGATTGATTGGAGAATCAATAACTCATCTAAGGGCCAGCAAACTCTTTTTTAAACAATTATTTTTCTTTTTTAAAACTTCTTTTAAAAAAATTTGAAATATTTTAAAAAATGCTAATTTTATATATCGTTCATCGATAAACAGTTTCCTAAGAAACATTTATATATTTTCAAAAACAAAGCATTAAACATGACAGAAAAGGAAAAACAGTGGGATAAATTTGATTCAATGCCTTTTATTGCACTAATACACCACATATCACGAAATAAACTAAGATATGCTCAGAAAAACCCAAACCATATAGATATGGTTCACGAAGGACAATATCTGATGGAAATCTATAAAAGAAAAAATTTATCTCAGGATGACTTGGCAACAATTTTTGGTCAAAGCAAAGGAACAATAGCGAAAGCTTTGAAAAAATTGGAAGACAAGGAATATGTTGAAAGGATTGTAGATGAAAACAATAGAAGAAAATACATCTTAAAAACAACAGAGAAAGGTGAAGAACTAGCTATTCTATTAAAAAATGATTTAGAAGAATGGGAAAATGCTGTTGGAATTGACAAACTGGATGAGAATGCAAAATGTCAATTAAGGGAAATAGCTAGAAAAACAGAGGAAATACTTGAGGAATAATAATTAAATTAATTTTTATTGATAGGGATTAAAATGGCAAATAAAAATGTGGAATTAATGAGAGGAAATCCGGAAAAGGCAGTGAAGACCCTTGCTATTCCAATCATGATCTCAATGCTTTTGACAGCATCATACAATATCATTGACGGTATTTGGGTAGCAGGTCTTGGACAGGCTGCAATAGCGGGGATAGGTTTCGTAACACCTATCTTCATGATATTGAATGGGGTGAGTGTAGGTCTTGGAAGTGGTGCTACAAGTAGTATTAGCCGTTTTGTAGGAGCTAAAAACCATGATGGCGCCAATAAGTCTGCAGCACATGCCCTTTTAATATTTTTAGTGGCTTCAATCATTCTTACAGTAATCCTATTATCCGTTCAGGAACCTTTGCTAAGAGCATATGGGGCAAGCGGACAAAACCTTGCTGAAGGGATTAAATACGGAACCCCACTATTTTTAGGTCTTATTGCATTCATGTTCGGTAACGGAGGAAGCGGTATTCTTCGTGGTGAAGGTGATATGAAAAGGGCAATGTATGCAATGATTGTCTCTGTAACCCTTAATGCCATTCTTGATCCTCTTTTCATTTATGTATTAGGTTTAGGTTCTGCAGGAGCATCCCTTGCAACAATTGTCAGTGCTCTTGGATCTGCATCAGTAATCCTATACTGGATACTCATCAAAAAGGACACCTATGTGAATGTCAACTTAAAAGAGTTTAAATTCGATTCCAAAATAGCTAAAGACATCTTGAAAGTAGGCATTCCCGCATCTATGGACATGTTCATGATGTCCCTTGCTGTAAGTTTATATTTAGTGTTCATCTCAACAATTGGAGGGGAATACGGCATTGCATCATTCACCTCAGGCCAAAGATTATACCTATTTGCAATAATGCCACTTACAGCTATTGGTAGCGCAGTAGCTGCAGTTTCAGGAAGCGCATATGGTGCTAAAAATGGTGATTACCTATCAAGAGCCCACTTATATGGAGTTAAATTTGGAATAGCATTTGGAACTGCTGTAACAATAATATTGATTGCATTTGCACCACAGCTTGCAACATTGTTTGCATACACAAAAGAAACAGCGGCTTTGGTTCCAGAGATTACAAGATTCTTAAGAATAGCCAGCCTTTGCCTACCTCTAACTGGAGCGGGAATGACTTCAAGTTTCCTCTATCAAGGAATGGGTAAGGGAACCATAAGCTTGATGTGGACCATTATCAGAGAGGTTATCTTTACTGTTACCGCAACATACACCTTAGGAATAGTCCTAGGATGGGGACTTGTTGGTATTTGGACAGGTCTGGCAGTGGGAAGAATCACCGCAAGTATCTTGAACTTCGCATTTGCAAGATTCACAATCAGGAAAGTGAGAGAGAAATTCGGCACTTAATTATCAATTATTACATTACTAAATAACAATATAATCTAAAGGAAAAAATACTATGCAAAAAACACTAGATACAAAAACACGGAATTTGATACTCATATTATTTTTAATAGGGGTGTTTATGGGCTCATTGGATACTGGAATCATAGGCCCAGTGCTTCCATCAATCGAACAAAGCTTCCACTTGACAAGTAGGGAATCAAGCTGGATATTTACAATATTTGTAATATTTTTCATGATTGGCTCTCCAGTCATGGCTAAATTTTCAGACTTTTATGGAAGAAAAAAGGTCTTTATATTAGATGTAATCCTTTTTGGAATAGGATCATGCCTAATAGCATCTGCATTTAGCATAGAGGCAATATTTTTAGGAAGAGTCGTGCAGGGTTTCGGTTGTGGAGGAATTTTCCCTGTAGCTGGAGCATTTGTAGGAGATGCATTCCCCCTTGAAGAGAGAGGAAAGGCATTGGGAATTCTTGGAAGCGTATTCGGTATTTCTGCAATTGGAGGCCCATTGGTTGGAGCGGCTTTGATTCCCTATGGTTGGAATTGGTGCTTTACAATAAACATTCCAATAGCCATTTTCATAATAGCATTTGCATGGTACATCCTTCCTGAAATGGAAGAGAAAAGAAAATTGAAGATAGACTATTTGGGAATCCTAATACTAAGCCTGCTTGCGATATTTTTAGCTTATGGCCTAAACCAAATCGATTCAAGCAATTTCATAAACAGCCTATTGTCTGTGAATGTCCTACCATTCATATTGATGTTTATTATCCTAATTCCAATATTCTTAAAAGTGGAAAAAAGAGCGGAAGAGTCCATTGTGCCTATACACATGCTTAAAAACAGGGAAATCAGCATTGCCTGTATTGAAACATTATGCTACGGAATAATCTACTCTTCAGCAATATTCATCCCATCACTTGTAATCCTTTCTATGGGATTGAATGAACAGTATGCAAGCCTTATGCTAATTCCAATTTTGGGAGCAAATGCAGTTGCAGCACCAATACTCGGTAAAATCCTAGATTCTGCAGGTTCCCGTAAGATCATGGCAGTGGGAACAATAATGTTAGCTATAGGATTATTTGCAATTGCAGTTTACCCAAGCAATTTGATATTTTTCATAATAGCAGGATGCATGATTGGTGTAGGTCTTGTAACAATCATTGGCGCTCCTTTAAGATACATAGTTTTAACTGAAGCAAAACCTTATGAAAGAGGAGCCGGACAAGCTATTGTAAACATGCTCTCAAGTGCAGGGCAATTGATAGGTGGAGCCCTCATTGGTGGAATAATTGCATCATTTGCTGGAATTTTAGGTTATAAGATCAGCTTGTTTTTAGCAACAATTGTTGCTCTCATTGCTTTCACATTCACCTTAAAATTAAAAAGTCGTGACGAGCAAATAGCTACCATGAAAGCAAATCAATGAATAAATAGTGAATTTCACCATTTAAAACCTTTTTCCAATTTCATAAGCTTCATTCAATTTTTTTGGCTGAGCCCTTACATCACCTAGACTGCCAACATCCAAGACATCCATCACTTCATAACCCATATTCATCATGAAAGGCTGTATCTTTGAAAGCTCAATATATGAATCATAATACCCTTCAGGACCTAAATGAGTGAAAATAAGCACAACTTTGCCAGATAATGGAATCAAAGGATTGTGTGTTATGCCATAAAACCTGTCAATGAGAACCTTCAATGCACCAGTCATTTGGCCAAAATAGATAGGGCTTGAAACAATGAGCCCATCTGCCTTTGCGATTTCATGAGTGACTGTTAGCCCATCATCATCAAAGACACAATCTTTTCCTTGCATGCAAACTCCACAAGCTCTGCAAGGATGAACCTCCAAATCGCCGATATAATACTTCTTAACATTATGTCCTTTTTCTTCAGCACCTTTAATCATTTCATCCAAAAGCATATCTGTATTTCCATGTTTTCTTGGAGAACCCATAATAGCTACAATATCCATTTAATCACCTCATTAAAAAATAAAATAAAATAAAATAAAATAAATACTAAATAAATTAGAATAAATAAAAATTAATAAAAAATACTAAAATTAAGATAGAAAATACCTAGAAAACAATGCCCAAATAGAAAAAAATTTACTATTAAAAATATTAAAGAAAGATGTTAGGAAATAGCATCTTTCATAGATTTGACATAATTTACAAGTGGCTCTTTTGCATTTTCTCCATGCTCTGCAATAATGTTAACAATTGCACTTCCTACAATAACACCATCAGCCACTTTTGCAATATTTTCTGCCTGTTCCAGAGTATTGATACCAAAACCAACTGCTGCTGGAACATCAGTAACTTCCTTAATATCTTTTAAAATAGATTCCAAGTCTGTCCTAATCTCACTTCTCATTCCAGTGACCCCTAATGATGAAACAACATAAATAAATCCGCTTGCTTCCCTTGCAATCATCTGTATACGTTCCTTTGAGGTAGGGGCAATCAAACTGATAATGTCAATGCCATACTTTTGAGTTACTTCAAGAATCTCATCCTTTTCATCATATGGAAGGTCTGGTGAAATGATTCCACAGACATTTAATTCCTGACATCTCTTGAAGAACTTGTCATAGCCATAATAGAATACTGGATTGATATAAGTCAAGAACACCAATGGAACATCTGACTTTTCCCTGATTTGCCTGATTGCTTCAAAAACGTCATCAGTGTTTGTATTGTTTGAAAGCGCCCTGATGTTTGCTTCCTGAATGACAGGCCCTTCAGCTACAGGATCTGAAAAAGGAATTCCTATCTCAACCAAGTCGCATCCTGCCTCTTCCATAGCCAATACATATTCTACAGTCTTTTCAATTGTAGGGTCCCCTGCAGTCAAGAATCCAATGAAAGCCTTTCCATCCTTGAATGCATCAGCAATTTTTATATCTTTCTTTTCACTCATTTAAAACACCCCTACCACTATTCGTATAATTCAACTCCTTTATAGCGAGCAATAGCTGCTACATCCTTATCTCCACGGCCAGATACATTGATTACAACAATATCATCCTTATCCATATCCCCTGCAATTCTCATGGCATGGGCTATTGCATGGGAAGATTCAATAGCTGGAATGATTCCTTCCATTCTGGATAAGTATTCAAATGCCTCCACTGCCTCATCATCAGTTGCTGAAACATACTCTGCTCTTCCGATATCATGCAAATAGGCATGTTCAGGACCAATTCCAGGATAATCAAGTCCTGCAGAGATAGAATAAACTGAAGAAATCTGACCATAGTTTCCTTGACAGAAATAAGATTTCATTCCATGGAAGATTCCAAGCTCACCTTTAGCAATTGTTGCTGCATGGAATTCAGTATCAATTCCTTTTCCTGCAGCTTCAACACCTACAAGCTTTACCTCTTCATCTTCCAAGAAATTGTAGAATGCTCCCATAGCATTGCTTCCACCACCAACACAAGCGATAACCATATCTGGCAATTTGCCTTCAAGTTCCATGATTTGCTCTTTTATCTCTTCACTGATTACAGCTTGGAAATCCCTTACAATTGTTGGAAATGGATGTGGCCCCATAGTGGATCCTATTACATAGTGAGTGTCATCAACTCTTGAAATCCATTCTCTGAATGCATCATTCACCGCATCCTTAAGCACTTTTGAACCGGTTGTTACGGTGTGAACCTTAGCTCCAAGAAGTTCCATTCTAAATACATTCAATGCTTGACGCTTGGTGTCCTCTTCACCCATAAAGACTTCACATTCCATGCCTAATAATGCTGCAGCAGTGGCTGTAGCCACTCCATGCTGACCTGCACCAGTCTCTGCAATGACTCTGGTCTTTCCCATCTTTTTAGCCAAAAGGCATTGGCCAAGCACATTGTTTATTTTGTGAGCTCCAGTATGGTTCAAGTCTTCACGCTTAAGGTAAATCTTTGCTCCACCGAGATCTTCGGTCATTCTCTTTGCATAATACAATAATGAAGGCCTTCCTGCATATTCCTTCAATAGAGTGTTCAATTCCTCTACAAATTCAGGATCTTCCTTAAAATGATTATATTGTTCTTCCAAGTTCAGGAGTTCATTCATCAATGTTTCAGACATGTATTGTCCACCATGAACTCCAAATCTTCCTCTACTCATATTCTATCTCCAATTCTATCTCTAAAAATAAAAATCAATATTATTAGTAATTATTATCCAAATATCTACAATTATAAAATTCAAATATTTATTATTAATTATTATTATCTATAATTTTCCATGATTTTAATGATGTCCTTAATCTTCTCTTCATCCTTAAACCCATCCGTTTCAACTGAACTGCTTAAATCAACTGCAAATGGATTGAATTCACCAATAGCTAAAGCCAAATTTTCACTGTTCAGCCCTCCGGCTAAAAAAATGGAATTCTTAAAGAATTCGCTCTCTTTATCTATAAGACTCCAGTCAAATGTTTTGCCAGACCCTTTTCCACTGTCTAAAATAAAATAGTCAGATGCTGAATCTCGCCACTTCAATAGCTCATCATTATAATCAGCACCATCTTTTATTTCAATTGCATTTATTACAGGTATTTGTTTTCCAGTTTCTTCAATTGATTTATCTTTTAGATTCCTTATATACTTTTCATCTTCATCTCCATGAAGCTGAGCCATTTCGATTATTCCATCCTTGAATAAGTCAACAATAAGCTTCATATGCTCATTTACAAAAACCCCTACAGGAACAATCTCATCACTCAAAAGCTCTGACAATTCCTTAGCCTGTTCATAGGATACCTTACGTGGACTATCTGCAAAAACAAATCCGATGTAATCTAGCGTATACCTATTTGCCATTTCTATATCTTCAGACCTTCTCATTCCACAAATCTTAAGCTTAACCATTCTTTAACTCCAAAATTAAGCGTTCTTCAACTCCTCAATCATAGCCTTTTTATCATTGCTTCTCATTAAAGTTTCACCTATCAAGACTGCATCGACATTGTTTTCCTTCAATCTCCTTACATCTTCAGCAGTTTTAATTCCACTTTCTGAGATAAATATGATATCATCACTAACCAATCTACGTAGGTTTATGCTGTTTTCAATATCAACAGTGAAATCAGCAAGATTCCTATTGTTTACACCTATTATCTCTGCACCTGCATCGATTGCAGTTCTGATCTCATTTGCATCATGAGTTTCAACAATAGCAGAAAGACCTAAATCATAAGCTAAATCCAAATATCTCTTCAATTGAACATCCTCAAGTATTGAAACAATCAAAAGAATAGCTGAAGCCCCTAATGATTTAGCTTCCCATATCATATATTCATCTATTGTAAAGTCTTTTCTTAAAATTGGAATATCTACATTTTCAGCAATTTCCTTAAGGTAATCGTTAGATCCTTTGAAAAAATATGGTTCTGTCAAAACTGATATTGCAGATGCTCCTGCTTGCTCATAATCCTTTGCGATTTTAATGTAGTCAAAATCTTCAGCTATTAACCCTTTTGAAGGAGAAGCTTTCTTGACTTCCGCAATGATGGCAATTTCAGGGTCTTTCAATGCTTTTTTAAATGGAAATTCATCATTTATATCCAGTTTTGATATTTCCTCTTTGAGTTGGTCTAAAGACTTATTCCTTTTTGATTCAACCAATCTCTCTTCAGTCTTTGCAACAATCTTTTCCAGCATATAATCATCTATTAGTAAGCTAAGGTATTTATCTATTTGTAACTTCAATGAATCTTTCAAGCTGATTCAATGCCTTGCCTGAGTCAATGACCTCTTCAGCTAGCTTGATTCCTTCTTCCAATGAATCCACTCTTCCTGCAACATACAAACCTGCAGCCGAATTCAAAAGTACTGCATTTCTTCTTGGACCTTTTTCTCCATTCAATACAGATAATGTGATTTCAGCATTTTCCTTTGCATCTCCACCAATAAGGTCATCCTTAGAAGAAATGTCCATGCCAAAGTCCTCTGGAGAAAGCTCATAAGTCCTTGTCTTGCCATCCTTAAGTTCACATACTGCAGTCTTGTCACTTGCTGAAATCTCATCCATCACATCCAATCCATAGACAACCATTGCAGATTTGACCCCTAAATTCTTCAAAACATCTGTAAGAGGCTCCAGAAGTTCCCTTTCATACACTCCCAAAACTTCCATTGAAGCACCTGCAGGACTTGTCAATGGTCCTAAAATATTGAATATTGTCCGGATTGAAAGCTCTTTACGCACTCCTGCAACATATTTCATTGAGAGATGGTAGTTTTGTGCAAATAGGAAACATAAGTTTATTTCCTTTAGGCAACTTAAGCTTTTTTCAGGGCTTATATTGATGTTCACTCCCAATGCCTCCAATACGTCTGCTGCACCGCATTTGCTAGAAGCGGATCTGTTTCCATGCTTAGCTACTGGAACACCGGCTGCTGAAATCACAATTGAAGAGGTGGTTGAAATATTGAATGTGTTTGAACCATCCCCTCCGGTTCCAACAATCTCCAAGACTTCCTCGTCATTCAATAACCTTACACAGTGAGCCCTCATAGCTTCAGCAGATGCTGTGATTTCATCGATTGTTTCACCTTTCATTGACATTGCTGTTAAGTATGCACTCATCTGAACTTCACTTGCCTTTCCGCTCATAATCTCATCCATTGTCTCATAAGCTTCCTCATAAGTTAAATCTTCATGTTTATATACCTTTAAAATTGCTTCTTTAATCATAAAAATCCCTTTTTCTTGCTTTTTAAAATTCTTAATATTTGTTAAATATCAATCCACTAAACTTATTTAAAATAATTCACTAAACTTTTTAAAAATGATTCAATAAACTTATTAAAAATAAATTTTGTAAAATGATCAATTCATTATACTTTATTTAAGAAATTCTCCATAATTGCCAATCCATCTGGTGTCAATATTGATTCTGGATGAAATTGAAGCCCATAAACATCAAATTCATTATGCTTTACAGCCATGACTTCACCATCATCATTTGATTTTGATATGATTTTCAATGAATCTGGAAGGGTGTCCTCCAACAGGCTTAAGGAATGATACCTTCCTACGGTTATTTCATTTGGCAATCCATCAAAAATTGAATCTGAGTCTAAAGAAATTCTTGAAGATTTGCCATGCATCAATCTTTTTGCATAGGAAACCTTAGCCCCAAATGCTGTGCAAATCGCCTGATGGCCTAAGCAAACACCTAAAATTGGAATTTCGCGGTAAAATTCCTTAACTATATCTATGCAGATTCCTGCATTTTCACATCTTCCAGGACCTGGAGACAATATGATTGCTTCAGGATTAAGCCTCCCTATTTCATCAATGCTTATCTTGTCATTACGATAAACCACAATATCCTGATTAATTTCGCCAATCAATTGGAATAAATTATATGAAAAGCTGTCATAATTATCTATAAGTAAAATCATTCAATTCCCCCATCGGCCATTCTTAAAGCATCCATAACTGCCCTTGCCTTATTGTTGCATTCGGCAAATTCGTTCTCAAGAACACTGTCTGCAACAATTCCTGCACCAACTCTAATGAAAACCTTTTTGTCCCTTGCAAAGGCAATCCTGATTGCAATGCAAGTGTCTAAATTACCTGTCAAATCGATGTAGCCAATAGCGCCACCATAGATTCCCCTCTTATTGTCTTCAAGCTCATTGATTATCTCACAAGCCCTTATCTTTGGAGCTCCAGATAATGTGCCAGCAGGAAGGATTGAATCGATTGTTGATAAGTAATCATAATTTTCCCTTAGAATCCCTTCAACAGTTGAACCTATATGCATCACATGGGAGAACCTAACAATATCCATGTACCTATTTACCTTAACAGAACCTATTTCACTTATTTTGCCAATGTCATTTCTTCCAAGGTCAACCAGCATATTATGTTCAGCCAATTCCTTTTCATCAGCAAGCAAGTCCTCTTCCAATAATCTGTCTTCTTCATCTGTTTTTCCTCTTGGTCTGGTTCCAGCTAGCGGGAAAGTGTAGACATGATCGTCAACAAGCTTTACAAGGGTTTCAGGACTTGCACCTGCAATCTCTATGTCATCACTTGAGAAATAGAACATATAAGGGGAAGGGTTTGTAGTTCTTAGAACCCTATAAACATCAAACAAGCTTCCTTCAATGTCTGCTTCAATCCTATTGGAGAGGACAACTTGGAAGATATCACCTTCTGTAATGTAATCCTTTGCCTTTTCAACCATATTGCAGTATTCATCTTTTGAAAACAAGTATCTGAAATCAGATTTGAGTTCAATAGGCAAATGTTTTGTAATTTCCTTTCTAATCCTATTTATCTCTTCCAAGGAATCTATTTCCTTCATCTTTTGGCTAGCTTCCAAGGTCTTCTTATTTGTTAAATGATGATTGAAATCATCATCAAGCAAATCCACAATATTATCTGCCTTGATGATGTCCACTATGTCCAAGATGGATTTGCATGCTTCAGCATAGTTCCCTTCAATGGAACTTTGATCTTCACTTATTTCCATATTGACTATAACAACAATCTTTTGCTTAAAGTTGTCAAATGCAATTACCTTATCGAAAAGCATCAAGTCAACATCCTTGAAAGCATCCTGATTCTGAGCATCCAGTATAAGTGAAGGTTCACTGTATTTAATGTAATCATAAGAGAAATAACCTACAAGCCCTCCTGAAAATGGAGGCATTCCTTCAATCTTTGGGGATTTGTTCTCTTCAACGATTTGCCTGATATACTCTCCAGGATTATCGGTTTTGACATTGAAGCATTTGTCTTCCTTATCCTCAATTTCACAATCGCTAAAGCTTGACTTGCCTTTAATAGAGAGATTGCCGTCTTGACAAGTGATTTCAAGAATAGGATTGAATCCTAAGAAACTGTATCTTCCCCAATTTTTAGAATCCTCTACACTTTCAAGCATGTAGCAATGATTGCTTAAGATTCTAAGTCTTCTTAAAACTTCAATTGAAGTTTTTGTATCTGAAAATATCTCGTAGCTAATTGGAATCCTTTTATATGATGAATCCTTAGCTATTTCCTTAACTTCTTCAATATTGGGGAAAAACACTTTTAATCTCCTTTAAATATTAATTCCTTTAATAATGTATATTTTATTATGTATAATGTACTATTTAAATCTTTGTTGTACAAAAATATACATTAATTAAAAATCTAGAGAATTTGAATACAAATAAAAAAATTTAAATAATGATTGTATATAATTATAAACATTATTCAATATAATCCTTAAGAAATAAATATTTATAAAAATAATTAAGTAATTATTAACTTTGTTCAATTTATAAGTTAAGTATATATGTAATTTAGAAAAGATCTGATTTAAAATATTGTTCAAAACCAATAGCTAAAAAAGGTGGACATATGAGGAAAAATTACTTATCAAAACAAGATATAAGAATAATATTGCATTTTCTCGGATATATCATGGTAGGAACCGGCATAATTCTGATGCTCCCTATATTTATAGACCTTTACTACCTTGAAGATTCCTACCTTATTGGATTGATTCCACCAGCACTATCAATTGGATTAGGTTTATTGCTCGTCGAAAAATTTAAAGAGCACGATAAACTTAAATTCAAGCACGGAATGTTCATATCAAGCGTTGCTTGGCTATGGGCAGGCTTTGTTGGTGCTATCATAATGATGCTGATGCTTGACATTTCCTTCATAGACGCCTTTTTTGAAAGCGTTTCCGCATGGACTGGAAGTGGATTGACCATGTTCAATGATGTGGAAATCTTGCCAAGATCAATACTATTTTTAAGAAGCCTGGAACAATGGATTGGGGGATTAGGAGTAGTGATTATTTTCATTAGCCTCCTCATTAAACCTGGGACATCCGCCTTTAAGTTATACAAATCAGAGGCTAGAGAAGAAAAAATCAAACCAACCATAAAGAATACACTTAAAAAAACAATAGAGATATACCTTATTTACACAATATTCGGTATCGTCCTATACCTTTTGGCAGGGCTGCCCCTTTTTGATTCTGTAAATCTTACATTCACTACAATTTCCACTGGAGGAATGTCAATAAAAAATGCAAATGTAGGATTCTATAACAACAACATTGTCTATTTAATTACAATGATTTTAATGTTACTCGGAGCTACAAGCTTTGCAGTCCATTATAATCTAGTTAAGACAAAGGGAAAATCAATATTGGAGGATATACAATTCCAAGTTATTATCCTAAGCATCATGATAAGCGGAATATTGGTTGCAGCAATAACCCATATGGCTCCAATGAACGTGATTTTCCATATAGTTTCAGCAGTGACAACAACAGGTGCAAATATTGCAAGTCCAAGCGAATTGGCATCTTGGGCACCTGCATCATTAATCATTATAATGCTGCTGATGATTATGGGAGGTTCTTCCGGATCAACTGTAGGTGCTGTAAAGACCATTAGGGTAATTACATTCTTAAGAGGCATAAATCTTACTGTCACAAACATGATCGCTCCTAAACGGGTCGTAAATACAAAAATTGCCAACAGAACCTTTAATGAAAGGGAGATAAAGGAAGCCTCTTCCTATATAACCGTTTATCTGATGTTTTTGATTGTATCATGGATAATAATGACATTCTATACAAATGATCCAATCAATTCATTGTTTGATGTAACCTCCACAATAGGTAACGTTGGATTAAGTACTGGCATTATAAATGGAAGCTTAGCGACATTTCCTAAAATAATGCTGATATTCTTGATGTGGATAGGAAGATTGGAAATCATCCCGATTTTACTTACAATACAATTAGGATTCAGAACATTCGACCAAAGCTTAAAATTAGCTAAAAGAAAGTTCAGAAGAATAATTAACTTAAGATAATACATAACTTAATTGCCCCCAAATTCTACTCTAAAATCTATCCAAAATCTACTCCAAAATTCATAAAGGTAATTAAGTTAAGATAATACATAACTTAATTACTCATAAAATCATAATTATTATTATTGAAAGTTGAGTGGGGAAAATTAATGGTTAGTCAAGCAAGTCTCATGTACATAACAGAACAAATAATATTCATTATTTTAGCAGTAGTATTCTTCTTTGGACTTTATTTTATAAGTTCATACATAATCAAATATCTCAAGAGAAATAGGCATAACAGATTATTGAATGCAACAGAATATTTGCCTAAGGAAGAGACTCAAACATTAAAACAAGTCTTTTATCTTATAATCATAACACTTTGTTTTGTAGATATCCTTTATTCAATAGTATTTTGGGCATCAGATGACTTTTACAGACATTTCATTTTCTATGATACACTCGTATCTCTGATAGCTTGTTTGGCAATTAAGAAGGATACCACAACAGAAAAAATAATCATGTTATTTTTAATCCCTCTTTCCTCATTGCTACACTCTACCCTTGATGATCCTGCAATATTGTTATTGATATTATTAGCTGTCCACTTTATAGGATTAGCTTATGTGATTAAAGTCTATTACAGCAAATTTATTCATTTTACCGAATCAAATGGACTAGGAATAAGTATCTTATTGTTATTTGGACTTGTATTTGTAAGTTTCATTTTCACATCCTTTGCGGAAGGAAAAAATTTATTGGACTCATTGGTAATGGTATCAAATGCATTCACAAGTAATGGTTATGCGGTATTAGGGGACACCCCCATAGGTAAATTGAATAGCCTATTCCTTGTTTGGGGAGGGTATATCCTATCCGGTGTTGGTACTGCAACATTAACCACAGCACTTCTCTCAAGACACTTCAATAAGAGATTTGAAGAATTGGAAGAGTTAATTAAAAACAATACCCTTAACAATAATGCAGAAAGTTCTGATGATTTAAAAAAAGATGATTAATTAAAAAAAAGATTAATAAAAAATAAGATTAATAAAAATAGGATTAAAAAATATAAAATAAAATTCCATTCATTTAATTAAAAGTTCGATTAATTAAACAATGGAATCACTAAGCAACTTGTTTTTTAATTGGTGGCACATAACGTTTAAGCAATAATGACAAACTAATTACTGTAACTGAACTTAATGCCATAGCTAAACCAGCCCATTCAGGACGGAAAACTATACCGAATAGTAGGAAAAGCAAACCTGCAGCTGCAGGAACAAGTAGCATATTATATGCAAATGCCCAAAATAGGTTTTCCTTGATCCTTGTCATTACCTTTTTAGAGAACTGTATGGAAGCCACCACATTTTCCAAATCCCCTTCCATAATGACAATATCACCGCTTTCCATGGCAATGTCTGTACCATTGCCCATAGCTACACCAACATCCGCTTGAGATAATGCAGGAGCATCGTTGATTCCATCTCCCACAAACAAGACTCTTTTTCCTTCTTTTTGAAGTTGGCGAACCTTATCGAGCTTGTCATTAGGTAGCACATTTGCCATTACATTATCAATTCCAACGGAATTCGCTACAGTAGATGCTGTTTTTTCATTGTCTCCTGTAAGCATATAAGTTTCAATGCCCATCTTATGCAAGTGATCAATAGCTGATTTGGAACTGTCCTTAATCTTATCCATTAAAGTGATTATTCCCTTGATTTCACCATCCACAGCCATTACAATTGTTGTTTTTGCATCTGATACAAAATCATTGAACTTGTTTAAGACCTCTTCGCTAACTTCCACTCCTTCTGATTCCAAAAGCTTAAGGTTTCCTGCAAGTACAGAAGAATTAACACCATCTATTGACACATTGGACTTTAATCCTTTACCTGTAACATTTTCAAAGTCATTGACAGCCAATAATTGAAGGTCTTCTTTTCCTTCATTTGCCAATTTAATATTATCCGCTTTGAATCTGTTTAATATGGATTTGGCTATTGGATGGTTTGAATTGTTTTCAACACTTGACAATATTTGAAGGAATTTGCCTTCATCCATATCAAAGCTTTCAATGTCAGCCACTTCCGGTTTTCCTTCAGTGATTGTTCCGGTCTTATCAAATACGCATACATCAACATCTTTGGAGCTTTCCAAGGTTTCTCCATTTTTAATGAGAATACCATATTCCGCAGCCCTTCCAACACCTACAGTCACTGCTGTTGGAGTGGCGAGACCTAATGAACATGGACATGCTACAACAAGTACGGATATGAGACAGGTAAGAGCAAATAGCAAACCTGAACCTGCTACAAAGTACCATAACAGGAATACAATGATAGCTATTGTTAGAATAACTGGTATGAACCATGTCACTATCTTATTTGCAAGCCTTTGTACAGGAGGTTTGGATCCTTGTGCCTTTTCCACAAGCTGAATGATTTGGGATAAGACAGTTTCTGAACCAATCTTTTGCGCTTCAATCTTCAATGCCCCATCCTGATTGATTGTGCCTGAGAAAACATCAATTCCTGCCTTTTTAAGCTTAGGAACAGGCTCACCAGTAATCATTGCTTCATCCACATAGCTTTCACCATCAACTACAATGGAATCTGCTGGAATCTTTTCACCAGGCTTTACAAGCAATATGTCACCAATATTGATGTCTTCAATATCTATCTCTTTTTCAACTGAATTGCCTTCTGCATCAGTAGAAATGAGGGTGGCTGTTTTAGGCTGCAAGCCAATAAGTTCCTTGATTGAAGAAGATGTTTTTCTTTTAGCTCTTGCTTCAAGATAACGGCCTATTGTCAAGAATGAAGGCAACATCACAGCAGATTCATAAAACATGAAACTTGAATCAAGAACTATGCCAAAAGTGCCTAACACACTTGATACAAATGCTACAAGAATACCCATTGAATACATTACATCCATATCAAGGTTTTTATGCTTGAATGAGTTCCAACCTGCCTTTAAGATTGGATAGCTTACATAACAGAATGGGAAAATAGCTATAATCAAGGAGAGCTGACCCATAGTCAATGGAGGAATCATTATATCGAATTGCATGATTGCCATTAAAATTGCTGCAAATACAAGACCTACAATGATTCTATACAATTTGCCTCTTAGATCCTTTTGGTATCTTTCCTCTTCATCCATCACATCAAGTTCACCATCAAGGCCAATGTATTCAAATCCCAACATTTCAATGGTCTTTTGAATCTCCTTAAGGTTTAGCATGTCTCGATAGTACTTTATGGTAACTTTTTGATTGGATAAGTTGGCATTTGCCTCTACAACACCATCAACACGTTTAGGCAAGAACTTTTCAACATTGTTTACACAGGAAGCGCAATGCATGCCATCAATTTGAATTACAACTTCATCTTTTGGAACAGTAAATCCAACTGATTCAACGGTTTTATCGATTACATCTGGAGAAATCTTGTCATTCAAAACCATATGTGCCTTGTTGGTATTTAAATCCACATTGATGGATTCCACTTCATCAAGCTTTCCAAGTGATTTTTCAACAAGCAATGAACAGGATGAGCAGTGCATGCCATCCACTGGAATATCCAATTCTTTCTGAGCCATTATAATTCCTCCTGATAATCATTAAAAAAAACATTTCATGAAATAAAATAATTATAATAAATTTCTATGAATATATAATCATCTAAATGTAAGTGAAAAAATAATATTGAAAAAAATAAAAAAATAGTTTAAAAAACCATTTAATTATTCTACATCAAATCCTGCTTCCTTAACAGCACCTGCTAAGTCAACATCAGATACTTTTTCACTATCGTATTCAACTTCCACTTTATTAGCGTCTAAATCTACAACAGCAGATTCTACACCATCTAAATCCATCATGCAAAGTTCAACCGCTTTTGCACATGAAGGACAGTGCATTCCGACAACTTTTACTTCTTTTTTATCGATTGCCATATTTTCACCTTTAAATTCTTAATAATAATCTATTATTGTTTTTATAATTATATATGTCGTCACATATATAAATTTTTGGTATACCTAAAAATAAAAATAAAAAAGCTCTTTAAACAATATTCAATAATTTTGATTTTAAATAAAAAATAATTCATAAAAATGAAAAAATATTGTGGCTTTAAAAAAATAGTAGGGTATTAAATATAAATAAGAACAAATAATTTATTATGACTAATGCAGATCTTATTCAAGAACTTATGAAACAAGCTAACTTGACTGAAGACCAAGGAAATATCGTTAGCGATATTTTCGCAAACAACTTCTCTGGTGGAGGAGGAGCTGAAGACATGATAGTTAACTTGATTGCTGAGAAACTAGGAGTGGATAAAGCAAGAGCTAAAGATATTTACACCATAGGTGTAGGTGTACTCACCACTACCGGTGTCTTAGACAAAATAAAAGGGATATTCAAGAGATAATAATTTTTATTATCTCTTATTTTTTAAAAAAAACAACTATTTTCTAATTTAACTTAATACAATGCCTTAATCATATACTCTTTTTTAAACTGATTAAAAAATAGGCTTATGCTTTAGGATTTCTCCATCCTGGATTACAGTTAAAATATTATCTGTATCTGCCAAAGATTCTATCTTATCAATTGGATTTTCCTTTACAATAATCATATCAGCTATTTTACCAGCTTCAATTGAACCTAAGTCATTCTCCTGATTGAAGAATCTGGCTCCTTCAATGGTACCTGCTTGAATAGCTTCAAGAGGACTTAATCCTACATCAACAAGGTATTTCAATTCACCAAGGTTTCTCCCATGATCTATTACACCACAGTCAGAACCCATAAGGAAACTAACTCCTTCCTCATAAGCAGCAGCTATATTTTCCTTTTGTATTTTAACAACTTCCTTAAGCTTCTTTACCTTCTCATCTGCAAAATTATCCCAAACAGGGAAACCTTCTTTAATTAAAGTGTGGTGAACAACCAATGTTGGAGTGAGATACATTCTCTTTTTGGCGAGTAGCTGTGAAGCCTTCTTATCAATGAAAGTACCATGCTCAATGGATTTTACACCTGCCTTTGCACATCTTTCAATTCCCTCCAAGCTGTGGCAATGGGCCACCACTTTCAAATTATGATTTTCCGCCTCATCAACTATGGCTTTTAGCTCTTTCTTATTGAATTGTGCAATGTCTGGAGAAGTGTATGGGGATAGAATTCCCCCACTTGCCATGATTTTAATAAAGTCTGCACGTGCCCTAATCACTTCACGGGTTTTCCTTAAAACACCTTCCACTCCATCACAAGTTCCTACTGGAAATCCAGGATATAAAATTTCCATATCAAATCCGGAATTTAGATAATGGTCAAAATGCCCTCCTGTAATGGCTAAAGGCTTTATTGAAATATTCAATCTTGGGGCTGGAAAAATCTTTTTCTCCTGTGCCATCTTTACTCCAATGTCTGCAAGCCCTGTGTCACGAACAGTGGTGACTCCTGCATCAATTGTTGCCTTCATATTGGAAACTGCATTGTAAAAGTAATAGGATAGAGGATCCTTCATGATATCCTCTTTGTGAAACCCATTTGCCATGATATGGGCATGTGAATCTATAAAACCTGGCAAAAGATAGTTATCTTCCCCATCTATTACAATATGGTCTTTGTAAAGGGAAGACTCTTCTGTATGCAAGGACTTTATTCTGCCATTTTCAATCAATACATGACGCTCTTCAAGAGGCTCTTCACTAAATGGGTTTATAATGTTTACATTTTTAATATAAATAGAAGACATAAAACCAACTCAAAGTAAATTAAAATCAATTATAATAAAGTTATCTTACCGTTATCACTATCCACTTCAACCATTTGTCCATTTACCAATTCTTCAACGCTTGATGGGGAATCGACCATTGGAATATCAGACATTATTGCACCAGTTGCTATAATAGGTTCTGCTTTTAGGCAAATAATCGCTTTAGGAGCTGTCTTGTTTTTCATCATTTGGAATATTACATAAGACCCAACAGTGGAACCTTTCCCTCCTGGAATGAAAAGCACCTTATCCTTAATGGACTCCCCTTTCAATTCATGATTTGGGTCAATAACTACACCTGTTTCAGGGTCTACTCCGCCTAAAAAGCTAATGGCCTCGCTAGAAACAATTAATTCCCCTTCTGCCTTTCCTTTAGAAATATTTCTGCATTCAATCATAAAATCACATGTGAAAATAAATAAATTATTTAAAATTATCATCAATCATAATTAGTTTATTAATTCTATTATAAAAATTTTTAAAATTCTTGTATTGTATCTTTTTGTACCCTATAACAAATATTTATATACTTTAATGAATATAACAATTGTTATAAATTATTATTTGAGAATTAATTAAGTTAATTACGAAAATTATTATATACTAAAAATAAAATACTAATTAACTGTAAATATTAAAATGAGATTAGGTTTGAAAAAATGATTAAAACAACAAAAATTTTAACTATTCAAGATATTTCATGCTATGGGCAGTGCTCAATAACTGTTGCACTTCCTGTAATTTCTGCTTTTGGAATAGAAACTGCAGTTCTTCCTTCTGCGGTTCTATCTACACATACTTCAGGTTTCACAGACTTTACTGTGAGAGACTTAACTGAAGACCTTCCTGAAATTAGAAAACATTGGGAAAAGGAAGGAATATCCTTTGATGCCATTTATACTGGTTTTATTGCATCAAAAGAACAATTGGATTACATTAAAGACATTATAGACTCAAGATTAAATGACAATGGACTGGTCTTCGTTGACCCTGCTATGGCAGACCATGGAGAATTCTACAATGGGTTTGACCAGGAATTCGCAGATGCAATGGGAGAACTTTGTAAGTTAGGAGATTACATTCTTCCTAATACAACTGAAGCTTGCTATATACTTCACAAACCGTGGAAGGAAACATTTTCAAAAGAGGAAATGCTTGAAATGGCTAAAGAGCTTTCACAATTCACTAAAAGATATGTTATCCTAAAAGGTTATGAAAGCTATGAGAAAATGGGAATGATTGTTTTAGATAAGCAAGAGGAAACCATTGAAATCGTATACAATGATAAAATAGACTATGTTACTCATGGTACTGGAGATGTGTTTGCTTCATCATTTGTAGGATCTGTAATGTTAGGAAAATCCCCTTCATCTGCAGCAAAAGTGGCTGGAGAATTTACTAAAAAGGCAATTGAAAAAACAATTGGGGATAAGACTCATACCTATGGAGTTAAATTTGAACAAGCAATTCCAGAACTGTATGATCTATTAAAAACAATTTAAATTAACTAATTTTAAAGTGGAATGCTATGGAAAATCGTACTGGCCTTTTTTCAAATGGAGTTATCTGGTTTGGGGTTGCAGTCTCTGTTTCAGAAATAGAAGCAGGGATACAACTTGCTTCTTCATCTCCAATTGATTCCATTTGGCTTCCATTGGTGCTTGGACACATTATAGGTGGAATATTGCTATTTTTCACTGGATTGGTAGGTGCACGCCTAAGAGTGAATGCTATGGAGACCATCAAATCTACTTTTGGGGAATATGGTTCCAAATTCTTTTCTTCGTTGAATGTGATGCAGCTTATAGCATGGGTCGCTGTGCTGAATGCCCAAGGTGCAGCAGCTATGATGGGATTGAATTTGCCGATATCCTTCACTTTAACATGCATAATTCTCTCTCTAATCATTGCAATATGGGTTTATGTTGGACTTTACCGCTTATCAAAAGTAACCACTGTAATGATGGTGGTGCTGACAATATTGTTGGCAATCCTATCCTTTAAGCTATTGGGAGGAAACATAACAAATTCATTGCCTATTGCATCCTTTGCAAGCACAAATTCAGCACCGTTAAGCTTTTGGAACATCTTTGAAATATCAATAGCTATGCCTATCTCATGGCTTCCGGTAATTTCAGATTATACTAAGGATGTTGAAAATCCAGTCAACGGAACAATGATTTCTGCAGTTGCATACACTATAGCAAGCCTTTGGATGTACATTTTAGGTATGCAAATCGTTGGAATTGGAACAACAAGCATTGCACAGTCAATACTTATGGCAGGTCTTGGAGCTACAGGAGTGATTATCCTAGTGCTTTCAACTGTAACTTCCAACTTTGTAGCAGCAAATTCAGCAGGAGAATCTGCAAAAGCTATCATTAATAGAATCAATCCTAGAATTGCAGGAGTTGTAGTGAGCATATTAAGTTGTGTACTTGCCATTTCTGGAATCATGGATCATTACATTGGATTTTTATATCTTATCGCTTCAGTGTTTGCCCCAATGGCAGCAGTGCTTCTGGTTTCATTTTATCTTTCAAAAGAGGAGATTGGAAATGCAAAGACTTGGTATTGGAACCTATTTGCATGGTTTGCAGGATTTATTGTCTATCAAGTGACTGTAGGACTTGATTCAATTCCATTAGGTCCAACATTGCTTGCCATAATTGTATCTGCCGTACTTGCTTATATCGGAGTTTTAGTAAAAAATAAGTCTCAAGCAATTTAATTGAAGCATGAAAGTGTATTGGAAATGTATAAATATACTTTGATAAAAAATAATAATTATGGCTATAGAAAATTTTATGGAAACAGGTAGGCTCGAAGCATTTTATGATGCAATCATTGCAATTATTGTAACTGTGCTAGTTTTAGAATTGCCTCAACCAGCAGCCCCAACCCTTGCATCACTTTGGGCCTTAAAGACATCTTATTTTGCATATTTGCTAAGTTTTTTAGTATGTGCTAACCTTTGGCAATACCATCATTTAATCTATAATCACGTTGAAAAGATCAATAGTAAGATAATATGGTTGAATATATTGCTAATGCTTGTATTCTCTTTGGTTCCATATTTAACAATCTTTGTAGCTAATAATCAAAATTCATTCATTCCACAAGCATTATATGGATTAGACTTTATTATTGTAGATATTATTTTATTTATAATGTCAAAATCATTGCTAAAAATCAACGACGAGAACAAGGATAATATAAAAGAAGCATTCAGTATCCAAGAAGCATTGCATACACCTTTAGTGATATTTGCATTTGGATTTACTTTAGCTTTATTAGGTTACCCAATTGCAATTAGCATATGTTGTCTAATAACAGTAGTCAGGTCTATTATCACTTCTTTAAGAGATTAAATGATATTTAAAATAATATTTTTAAATATAATTAATAAACATCCTTTTTCATGACTTCCCTTAATACTGCAGTTGCATAGGAACCCTTGTCAATGGAAAACTCACACATTACACCATCTTCCACAGCTTTAGCACTTGCATTCCATACCTGAAATCTCATAGCTCTTCTCAAGCCATGGCTTCCTAAACGAGGCATTTTAGGAACTTCAAAATCAGCTTTAGTTAGTCCATAACTGTCTAAAATAGCCTCTTCCATCTTACCTACTTCTCCACCTGCAAATGGAACTTTTGTACCATATAATGGACAGGTCTGGTTTATTTCAAAGGAGGATACCATTTCCTGAAACTCTTCATTGGTCTTGTCCCTTACGATACGTTCTTCTTTGTCTATAACGATATCTCCTTCAATGTATTTGTCCATTCCCATAGCTACCCTTTCACTTACTGCTGCATTGAACAAAAATGATTGGTAAGCATGAACAAACATTCTTTGAAGTGGCTTTGGAAGTGCATGAATGGCATTCTTATAGGCCTTGTCTGATAATTCCAATTGAGTTTTGTCCACTTCTTCCGGCTCGATTCCTTCCTTTTCAGCAATCTTTCTGATAGCTCTTTTTTCCTCTTTAATGAGGACCTTAAGCATCATCTTTTCATAACGCATCCCAGGATGCATTAATTCCAAGGACTTTTCCCATTCACCATCATCATAAGCTTGACGAGCTGCTCTGGCCTCTTCACCTTCTTCTGGAGAAGGATTACCAATATATCTTCTTACAGCTTCCTTTAAGTCATTTTGAATGAGAGCCTCACCAACCAAATGAGTGTTGGTTCTTGGCTTTCCAAATCTTTGCCAACCGAAGTAATTAGGAACACCTGTCTTCTCAAGTGTCTTTAAAATGGCATCCGCTCTTTTAGCCGCATCTTCAATAGCTAATCTTCTTTCTTCAGCATCTTCTAAATCCATTCCATCAATATCTTTAACCAATATTCTGAACTTATTTCCTTTAAGCTGACCCATTCTTAACTTTTTTCTTCCTCTAACTACCTTTAGGAATTCAGTGTTGTGAATGGTCCCTTCCAATGCCTTGACTTGATTGAACTGTTCTTCAGAATCCATATTAGCTATGCAGATCCATTGACGAGTAATGGCTTTCTTGTCTTTCATTCCTGCAAAACCCATCCTTTTTCTGTCAATATGAAGGTCTCTTGCAATATCAAGCAAAACATCAAGAGTGGTCCTTCCCAATTTTTCAATCCTGATATAAATGTTTGGACCTTCTCCATCTGGAATCACTTCAGGGATTTCCTCTACATAAAAGTCTTCCCATCTGTTTCTTATTGTTCCACCGATACCTTCTTCCTTTGTTACGTAAGTGTTTGCATTAAGCATAGCCATTCCTCTAAAAAACCATTATCCTACACCAAATACTAAAATAAGAGATAGGATAATAAAAAAGTTAAAATCAGATATTAATATAAAATATAAAAATGCCCTGGCCGGGATTTGAACCCGGGGAATGGGATCCGCAGTCCCATGTGTTATCCAAACTACACCACCAGGGCAGGAACAAATGAAAAATAGTAAAAATAGTCCAAAACAACTAAGGCACTATTATAACAGAACTATATTTGTAAATTCCAATATATAAGTTTTGGCTATGAATTATAAAAAGAGAAAGTGAATGATTTAGAATATGTATAGCTTATAGGAGTAATTTCCATAGTCCCTAATGGCCACATTAACACTATCTGCACTGATATGATCTCCATTTGAAGATAATACCTCTCCATCCAATTGATTCGTTTCTACAAAAGCATAATGCTGGCCATCATCTAAATAAACTGAAAAGAAACCATCCAATAATGATTTTACTTCTCTTTTTGAGGAAATTGAATTGTTATTGAGGGAAAAGATAAATGATATTCTCTCAATTAAACTATAGTCTCTACCATCGACTTTAGAGGACATAATTTCCATAATGTCCTGACTTGTCTTGAAATCATTACTTTCTTCACTTAAAGAAGGAACTTCAATATCACTCATCATATTGAAAGCCATCAATACCATAAGCAGCAAGAAAATGGAAAGCATTGCATCTGCCAAGGAAACAAATCCCTTATTGTCTTTGATTAAATTAAACATAAAATCACATAAATGATTGTAAGATTATATTTGATTTAATCTTATAAAAAGCTTTTTAAAGTATTATAATGAGTTAAATATTGATTTAAGATTAGAATTTTGATTTAAATTGAAAAATAGCAATAAAAATAAAAATTATAATTAAAATAAAAGATTATAAATAAAAATAAAAAATAATAATTAAAAAAATAATAATTACAAACCTATTAAAATTGACTCTGAATCAATTGGATTTTTATAAGCTTCCGCCTCAATAATGGTTTTTAATTTAGAAAATGAAATATCAAAACCTTTTTGATTTAGTTCTTTTGCTAAAAGTTTCAAATCTTCATATTCCGCTTTTAATGAGATTAACTTATTATCATCACTAAATAAATACTTAATTTTAGCAACAGATTCTAAAGAAGAATCATTGATATTGATTAAGACCTTTTTTCAATTAATTCATATGGAAACTTCTTATGTTCATGCTTAAATATTTTCATACCAATTGTACCAAATTCTAAAGCTAAAAGACTTGAAATGTCATCGAAGTATTCCTCTTCAAAATCAACAAGCACAATATATTCCATCCTTCCTTTTTTAGTAAGAGCATTGATTATATGAACATTTTTAGCTCCACTGTCCATTATTTTATCTGTAATATAAGGAATGCCTTCAGGAGGCAAATCATCAATTGTAGTCATTATTAGCATGAAAACTACCTACCAGATAAGAATATCATAATAAAGAAAAATTAAAAAACTAATAATGGCCCAGATTTTTTCCAAGCCAAATCAGTTTAAAAATTTAATTCAAATCTTTCATTATTGTTGTTGCACGTTTTGCTACATCCATAGCCCTTTCCATTCCGCCAGGAATAGAGGATGTTACATAAGCTCCACGAACTGCTTCTTTTGCAATGGTTTTTAAATCGCCTTCAGCATAACCCATAGCACCTGCAACTGCTGCAGGAACAATAACATTGATAATTGTGTGACCACATAATTGCAATTCAGTAATAGGAACTGCTGCAAGAGGTACAGCTTCCAATATATCCATTTTTTTATTTAACATAGCATCTGGTAAAATCTTATTAGCTAATTCTTCAAATACTATTTTTTCTCCATCAATAGTCACTTCCACATCAGCACGAGTGTCAAATCCAGGATAATTATCTAAGAATGGATTTTCTTTTCTACGTGATCTTCCAGAATAATTAGTAATATTGATTTGGATATCCTTGCCCATCATGCCACTAAACAATCCAGAAGCTGCAGTTTGAACATTATTAAGTTTTCCATCATCAAGAGCTTTGGTGATTTCCTTAAGGGTCATTCCTTCATTGAGTTTATTGTAAGTAAATTCTGCAATTCTTAAAGTTTCTCCAGTCAATGCACCTTCAGTTGCCAAAATCATAGCTTTTGTAACTGGTCCTCTTCTAACTTGTTCAGATTTACGAGCAATGGTATTTGTAGCTATTTTAGCAATTGTTGGTTCAAGATAGAAATTAGATTTTACTTCATTAATAGCTTCAGCAGCCTTATCAACATCCCCATCATTTGCAAGCAAGACTTTTAGTGCAAGTACCGCATCTGCAGTCATGTGACCTAAAGGTGGTTGCAATGGACCTCCAGAGAATCCTGCACCAATAGCTAATGATTCTTCAAATGCTGAAAGCATTTCTTCAAATGCAATCATACCAACTACACTAGGACCTCCAATATCTTTCATGATTACTCCAAAGTCACCTACAACAGTTGCAGTATCATATTCTTCGCCGGTTCCTCTAATATGCAATTTTTCAGGTAAGCCTGCTGCTTCACAAGCACCTAAACCTGCAACATATGCGCTGTTTGCTACAAAGAATTCACCATATTCCTCTGCAACTTCAGAATCAGGGTGAACAATTTCTAAGATAGCTGCTACACCAAAGATAGCTGCGATTATTGGACTTGGAGGCATACCTACATTTGAATATGCAGTTAACATTCCTTTGGTTCCTGCATATGCACCTTTTTTAGCAAGTTCAGAGAACCCTATATCTTCTCCTAACGCATTATGCCCATACAATGGACCTCCACCTACACCTAAAGGAAGAATAGCCCCTTCAATAGGAGTTAAAGTATTATTGAATACTTCATCATAAACTGCTCTTACAGCTGCATAACCTGATATCCTATTGTTTGCTTTTGGAGTAGGGATTGCAAGAACACCACAACGGTCTACACCAGCAATTATTCTTGCCATAGCACCTAATTTTCTGTTTCCTGCAGGTACTCCCGCCTGTGCATTGGTTCCTGCAAAATAACATAATGCGGCACTGATCAATGCTGCATTTGCTGCATCTGCACCACATTCTTCTGCTGCTTCAATTGCTTTTCTTAAGATATCATCAATAGGAAGCCTGCCAACATTCTCATCAGTTAACATTATGTTTGTTCCTCTCAAGACATCATTTGCAATAGAGTTTGCAGAACAAATAGCTGCAAGATTTAACATTCCATGTCCTTTTGTTAAAGCTTCTATCCTATCACTGGTCATATTATCCATATCTAATGTAGAAGCCATCATCGCTGCAATGATTTCCTTTTCCATTTGTGTCACCTAATATTTCTATCTTAATAAAAATTAACTACTTTGTAATAATATAACGCCCTTATATTATTATATAGTAATACTTTAGACTTTAATATAAATAAATATTTTTAAATAATTCAGAAAGCAGTCAAAAAATGTTAAAATTTAAAATAAAATAAATTTAAAAAGAGTTGAAATTTAAAAAAAATAGTTAAAATAAAAATAATTTAAACCTCTTTTATAGCAGTTATAGTCATCCATTGAACAAATCGGTCTGAAAGTGAAAAGTGATCATAATCATCATCAATTGTAATCTCTTTTCCTTCATATTTTATTGTCTCTTTTTTGGATTTTCCATCCCTTAAATACGTCTTTATTTCTTTATAATCATTATTGGCTAAAAATTGACACAAATCATCATCAGTATAAGCTGCCATGTTCATTAATCCTTCACATAACCTCATAAAGAACCCTGCACCATTTGTTTCACAGCCAATTAAAAACATTCCTCCCGGTTTAAGAACTCTTTTAACTTCACCAAATGACTTTTCAATATCTGACCAGAAATAGACAGTCTCAAAAGCAGTTACAATGTCAAAGGTATTGTCTTCAAAAGGCAAGCTTTGGACATTACCCTCTAAAACTTCTACACGACCTTGGATAATCAAATCTTTATTTACTTCACGGGAAAGATTTACGCTTTCAATACTATAATCAACACCATAAACCTTCTTTGCAGTTTGAGCCATACGATTAATGTTCATCCCTCCACCACAGCCTACATCCAATATAACATCATCTGGAGAGATATCTAAATGTTTCAATCCCCATAGAGAAACGGGAGTGTGTTCCTTATTCATTGATTTCAGTTGAATATTACCTAATTTACCTTGTGGATTTCCCATATTTTTAAAAAAGCCCATATTGACACCTATAAATATAATTTCTTAATTTAGATTTCTTAGTTTAATATAGAAAATTTAACATCTAATTAAATATTTTAAATGATAGAATATAAAGTTTTGGTATGCCTAAATATATTTATGAATAAATATATTATGGCTTTAATAAAAATAGAATAATGAACATTTTGCATACGAAATAAAAAAATTGAGCAGGATTTAGTTCTTAAACTAAAGTTTTAATAAAAGATTATTAATCAGATGAAAATCTTAATCCTTCTGATTCCATTAACTTGACATTTTTCTGAACTTCAGTTCTATACCATTGCCTTAATTCCAACTCTTCCTTATCTAATGAGTCAGTGCCAAGAGTATCAAAGAATTTTATATTCCTCTCCATGATGCTTAAGTTATTAAGCCTATTTGGAGGGACTTTGAAAGGATCTTCTTTATACAAAAGAAGGATATAAATCACCATAGAGCAGGAAGCATAATAAGAATCAGGATAATGATCAACAAATTTGTCAACAAAGGACTTCATATTTTCCAAGTTGTTGACTTCATATTCTGCTTTAAATCCTTTAGCCAAGTCCAATTCTTCATGCTTTTTAAAAATTCCAAAAAAATTTTTTAATAACCCCATAAATAAACGCCTTTAGTTTCAATATATCAATAATAGAAAAAAATAAGAAAATAAAAAATAAAAAAGAAATTTAATTAGAAATTATATGATTCATTGATTTTACCGGTTACATCACGGATTTCCGCAGTAGCTTCTTCCAAGTGGAAAATAGCCATTTTAAAACCGGTTTCATCATTATAAAGTCCTTGTAAGAATTCATTTCCTGCAATAATGGCTTCAGCCATATCATAGGTTTCTTCAAATACAACTTTTCCATAGTATCTTAAGAAATCAGTTTCGACAAGAGCTACAATTTCAACATTAGGATTTTCTTGCATTTGTTTACAAACATCCTTATGGTCTCCTACACCAAAGTAAATCTTACCGTCTTTGAGGATATGTAAACCTAAAGGTCTGTTCTTTGGTTTGTCTCCATCAACAGTTGCTAAGAAAAACACTCCTGCTTCAGTCATAAATTCATCTATTCTTTCTGCATCTTCTGCCATAATATCACCTGTTTAATTTTAAAAGAATAAAAATCTATAAAAAATCTATAAAAATAAAAAAATTGAATAAAAAAATAATAAAAATGAAGTTTAGAATAATTATTTATTATTAGATAAAATATAATCAATAACTCTTTCTTTTTTCTTAATGGAATTATCAGCTGCCTTTTGGACCTTTTCCTTCATGATTTCAAAGTCTTCAGGAGTTGTATCTCCAACCAATTTCTTGATTTTGGTATATGCAGCTTCCCTGAATAATGGAACTAAAGTTTCTTCTGTTCCATCTTCCTTAAGGAGGATAGGGGAACCCTTATTGTTTACCTCTCCGATTTCTGTAATGTACACTCCAACATCAGAAACTACCTTTTTAACATCTTCAGCAATTTCTGGAGGGACCACAAGCATGAGAGAATCTGTGGAAACACCAAGAGGATCAATATCCAAATCTTCAAGCATATTCAATACATTTGGAGCTACAGTGGACTTGATCTTATCATGATAGAACTCCAATCCTACACCAGTTGTTTCACAAATCTCGTGAGCGTCTCCTCTAAGGCCACCATTTGTTACATCAGTCATTGCATGGACATCTTTTACTAAATCCGCTGCAAACAATGCCTTAGAAGCCTTTACAAAACTGATGTTCATTGTATCCCATACAACATCAAAGTAGCCATTGTAAAGTGCAGTTGTTGTGATTGTTCCACCACCTGCACCTTCAGTCATCAATATAATGTCTCCTTCAGTCGCTCCTTTTCTTGCAGTTGGAGGATATTGTGAAACACCGACACTTCCTACACAGCTAACTAATCTGTCACCAAGTACCATATCTCCTCCTACACGCAAGGTGCTTCCTGCTACAAGAGGAACATCAATAAGCTCAGAAACTGCACAGATACCTGCTGTATAATCAAAAAGCTTGCCTATATCCCCGTCATCAGCCAAGTGCAAATCACTTAGGATGGCGACAGGATCAGCTCCCATTACACAAACATCCCTTAAGGTAGCCCTTGTTACATGGAACCCACCTAAAAATGGATATTCACTTAGTCTTGAGTGGATTCCATCAACTGCTGTGGTAATGTAAACATCATCCCCCCGAGCAGGAACCTTAACCACTCCTCCATCATCTTGAGCATTTGGATCCACTACAGAGTGAACCTTTGTACTTTTAACAATTTCTGCAATCTTCCTATGTACAAAGAAGTCTCCTGCACCACGGGATCCTACACCCATCTTTCCCATGCCAACATCTGCCTTTGGCACTGTGATGATGTCCTTTAAGAATTCATCTTCAGTATTGTTGAGTTCAAGGGTTGTCTTGACCTCATCAATGACACTTTCAGCCATCACTATTGAATGTTCTTCTGAAATGTCTTTAAATTCCCTTATTCTTTCTGCAAGGATAGACTTAAACGCATTTTCATCTTCGCCTTTAGCTAGCCTTCCTCTTACAAAACCTTCCATATCCATTTTTACACCTAAAATATAAGATTAGAACCGAATAATCTAAATAACTGTTATGCAATCATTTGGACAAGCAGCCATACATTTTTTACAATTACGGCAAGTATAATATTCTTTTAATTGAACCTTATCATCTTGAACAATAAATGAGAAATTAGGGCAAATGGCTACACATTTTTGGCAATCCAAGCCATCACAATTTTCTTCATTCATCTCAACATAAGGCCCTAAAGCATTATTGACTTTGTCCTTTTCTTTTTTAAAAAATGAAAATAATCCCATAATCTTATTATATATAAACAAATTAATAAGTTTTTATTAAAAAATATGAAAATTATAAGAAAAATAAAAAAATAATAATTGAAAAATATGAAAATTTTAAGAAAAAGAAAAAATTAACATTGAATAAGAATTGAAAATTTTAATAAAATAAATAAAGAATAAAATAAAAAAAGCAGTTAAAATACATTAAAAACAATTATAACTAAAAAAATTAAAAAGTGGTTTTAAACCACTATAAATATTGATTAAAGAACTCTTCAATCTTATCAAATGGAATTATATCCATATCATCATACAAGTCAGTGTGCACTGCATCTGGGATGATCATTAATTCCTTATTGTCTCCAGTTAATTTTTCAAACTCGTCTTTGGAGAAATAGCAGGAGTGTGCCTTTTCACCGTGAATGATAAGCACTGCAGAGCGAATCTCATCACTGTATGCAATGATAGGTTGAGAAATAAAAGACATTGTTCCAATAGCTGTCCAACCATCATTAGAGTTTAAGGAACGTTTATGATATCCTCTTTCAGTTTTATAATAATCATAGTAATCCTTTACAAAAAATGGAGCATCATCAGGAAGAGGGTCTACAACTCCACCACCCATGGCATATTCACCATTCTTATAGTCTTCGGTTCTCTGATTGTTCAAGATTACTTTCATTTCATATCTTGCATCAGGACTGTCTCCTTCATCAAAGTATCCTTTTGCATTAATACGAGTCATGTTATACATTGTAGAGGTAACTGTAGCCTTGATTCTGGTGTCAATGCTTGCAGCATTCAAAGCCATTCCTCCCCATCCGCAGATACCAAGGATTCCAATTCTATCAGCATCAACTTCATCGCTGGTGGATAAAAAGTCTACTGCTGCCTGGAAATCTTCAGTATTGATGTCTGGAGATGCCATATAACGGGGATATCCTCCACTTTCACCAGTAAAAGATGGGTCAAATGCAATTGTTAAGAAACCTCTACTTGCTAATTCTTGAGCATAAAGACCAGAAGATTGTTCTTTGATTGCTCCGAAAGGACCGCTTACAGCAATGGCAGGCAATTTGCCATCTGCACCTTTCGGCTTGTATAAGTCAGCTGCTAAAGTGATTCCATATCTATTTACAAAAGTGACCTTAGAATGGTCTACATCATCACGCTTAGGGAAAACCTTGTCCCACTCATCTGTCAATTCCAATTTTTCCATTTTCATCTTTTCACCTTTAAAGATTTAAATAAAACTATTTTCCATTTTTTTTTACACATTAAAATATTAAAATCTTATAATTTGCTGTAATAATCATCATCCACTTCTTCTAACCATTCATTGCTTGCATCTTCACCTGGAACTTCAACAGCTACATGTGCAAACCAGGAATCTGCCTTAGCGCCATGCCAATGCTTTACGTTTGGCTGAATAGTGATTACAATACCAGGTAAAAGGCTTACCGGATCTTTACCTTCTTCCTGATACCATCCTTCACCTGCGGTACAAATCAATATTTGACCACCGCCGCTACTTGCCTTGTGAATATGCCAATTATTTCTGCATCCAGGCTCAAATGTCACATTTGCAACAAATACTGCAGATTCCCCAAATTCATTCAATGGATTTAGGTAAGAATTTCCAATAAAATACTGTGCAAATGCATCATTTGGAACTCCCATTCCAAAAGTGTTTGCATTTTTGAATTCCTCTTTATCTAAATATTTCAAATAAAAACCTCCTAGATAAAATAATTGATTAAATGCTTAGCTAAACTTGTTCCGCAACCTTGTTAATTACAGCTATAGCATTTAAAGACCTCGGATAACCGATATAAGGCACCATTTGAGATACGACATCGATTAAAAATTTTTTATCGTTTCCTTGCATAAAATTAGCTAAGGTATGTGCAGCAAGTTGGTCTTCACATCCTCCAAGAGATGCAAGATAACAGAATGTGATCAATTCGCGAGCCTTATAATCAATCCCATCTCTAGTATAATAATCTCCAAAGCAATTGGCTGCTAAAAAACGATTTATATCACTTGCTTTCCAGAAATCCTTCATTTGCTCACCAAACAATTCCACTTGAGCATTAGAGCCTCTTTCCAATCTATTTTCAGGATTGGTTGTAGATTGGCTTGGCAGTGGAAGTTCAATCCCCTCCTCTTTCATGACTTCATTAGTAGCATCAATGAAAGGATAAACCCTCCCTATTCCCAAATAAGCAGTTGATTGGTACACTATTTCTTTAACTTCAACTGGAGACAATGATTCTAATGCAATAGGGAGAATTGCCTTGAATTCATCTATTCCCTGACATCCAAGAAGACTTGCCAAAATTACAATATACCTTGTCCTGTCATCAATACCATTGCTGTTTGGAACTTCATCAAATGCAAATTCATCAAAGAATTTAGTGAATTCAGAATCTAATTCCTTTTGTTCATCATTAAAATTTGACATTAAAACACCTTTCTAATCTAAGAAACTAACTATATATATATGAATTACTAATATTGTTTCCATATATATATAATAAACTATATATTATAAATTATTTCACATAGTATTTAAAGTTACTTATATAATTCAGAATTAGTTGTGGAAAAATAATAAAAAATAAGTAGTTTAGTTAAAAAAATAAAAAAAGAATAGTTTAAAAATGATTTAAACTATTTTAAAGCTTCTTCTACAGCTACCGCAACTGCTACAGTAGCTCCTACCATAGGATTGTTTCCCATACCGATGAGTCCCATCATTTCCACGTGAGCAGGCACTGAACTTGATCCTGCAAATTGAGCATCAGAATGCATTCTTCCTAAAGTGTCAGTCATACCATAGGAAGCTGGACCTGCTGCCATATTGTCTGGGTGCAATGTTCTACCGGTTCCCCCACCAGAAGCAACAGAGAAGTACTTCTTGCCTTCAAGCACACATTCCTTCTTATAGGTTCCAGCTACTGGGTGTTGGAATCTTGTAGGGTTAGTTGAGTTACCTGTGATTGAGACATCAACACCTTCAAGGTGCATGATGGCTACACCTTCCCTTACATCGTCAGCCCCATAACATCTGACTTTAGCTCTTTCACCACCGGAATAAGCCTTTTCCCTAACCACTTTCACTTCACCGGTGAAATAGTCGAATTCAGTTTGAACATAAGTGAATCCATTGATTCTTGAGATGATTAAAGCTGCATCCTTTCCGAGTCCATTTAAGATAACTCTTAAAGGTTCTTTTCTAACCTTATTTGCAGAGTTTGCAATACCGATTGCACCTTCTGCTGCAGCAAAACTTTCGTGACCTGCCAAGAATGCAAAGCATTCAGTCTCATCACTTAAGAGCATTGAAGCAAGGTTTCCATGACCAAGACCCACTTTTCTGTCATCTGCCACACTTCCTGGAATACAGAATGCCTGCAATGCTTCACCGATAGCACTTGCAGCATCACTTGCCTTTTTGCAGTCCTTCTTGATTGCAATAGCTGCACCTAAAGTGTATGCCCAACAAGCGTTTTCAAAACAGATTGGTTGAACAGACTTTACAATGTCGTATGGATTGAAGCCTTTTTCATTACAGATTGCCTTAGCCTCTTCAAGGTCTTTTATACCGTATTTTTCAAGGACCGGAACAATTTGATCTATTCTTCTTTCATAACTTTCAAATAAACTCATAATTATTCCTCCTACTCCTTCCTTGGGTCAATCTTTTTAACGGCATCTTCAAATCTGCCGTATTGACCGCTTGCCTTTTCAATAGCTTCCATTGGGTCGGTTCCATCTTTAATGAGGTCTAGCATAACTCCCATATTGATGTATTTGTATCCAATGATTTCATCGTCTTCATCAAGACCTATCTCAGTGATGTAGCCTTCAGTGAGCTCTAAATATCTTGGACCTTTCACTTTGGTTGAGTAAATGGTTCCAACTTGGGATCTGTGACCTTTTCCTAAATCTTCAAGTCCAGCCCCAATCGGAAGACCCCCTTCTGAAAATGCAGATTGGGTTCTACCATAAACAATTTGCAAGAATAATTCGCGCATAGCTGTGTTGATTGCATCACATACAAGGTCTGTATTCAATGCTTCAAGGATTGTCTTTCCAACAAGAATTTCTCCAGCCATAGCTGCGGAATGAGTCATACCAGAGCATCCGAGAGTTTCAACCAAAGCCTCTTCAATGATCCCTTCCTTTACATTTAAGGTTAATTTGCAGCATCCTTGTTGAGGTGCACACCATCCGATACCATGGGTAAGGCCGGAAATGTCACAGATTTCCTTGGATTTTATCCATCTGCCTTCTTCAGGTATTGGTGCAGGACCATGGTCTGCTCCCTTATGAACAGGACACATATTTTCAATTTCTTTTGAGTAAATCATTTCAATCTCCACTTAAAAATATTAGAATTATTTTAAAATTATCTAAAATTAATTAAAATTATTAAAAAATGATAATAATTAAAATTTAATAATTTTATAATCTTATGTAATTATATTTGTTTTACTCAGTATATAATATTTGATTTGAAATTGTGATAAATTTTTAAAAAGGAAAAAACAGAAACTATATTACCAAATATGTCACAAATTTAATAATATCTAAAGAAAAAACCTTTTTTTATTCAACTACCAAAGACTAAAACATGTTCATGAATGCGTTAATGCATAGTATTAAGTGGGCTAGGAATACTATGAACTTCCACATTCGAACTCACCTCCATTGATTAAAACAGAGGCATTTAAACAAAAAACTATTAATTTTATCATTTGATCTCTCTGTTAACTAAAGAAGTTTCTGTTTTATTAACAAAGGAGATTGATTTGAAAAGGATATTTTAAAAAATAGAGTTAGATTATAAAATAAAAAAGAGTTAAAATAGTTAAAAATAGAAAAAGGATATAAAAATTGTGACATTATCCTTTTTCAATCTTTAGTTAACAAACGAGTAGTTGTAACAATACCCGAAAGTACTGTTAATTATAAATATAATTTCATAATATATAAATGTTTTTAAAAATCTTTAATTCTTTTTAAATTCAATATAATGAGCTTTTTTTAAAATATACTTATATAATACTTGTATTTTATAAAATAAATGAGTTATGATAGCATATGAAAAGTAATATTCATGTATAGTTTACTATATCTAAAAATAACTAAAAATAAGTGGTTTTTATTAAAAATAAGAAAAATAAGAAAAATAAATAGTCATATGAAGACTTGAACAGACCAATAAAGCAAACAAATTGCTCCGCAAATTATCAGCATTGCAACTAATTTAGGAATATAGCTTGCCCTGGAAATCAGCTTTTCCAAATCTATTCTTGAAATCGCCAAGCACAATGCAAGCAAGGTGAGAGCGAATCCCAAAACATAAATGATTATGTTTCCAACTGCATATAATGGATCGTTTGAACTTACAAGCAATGTAATGAGTGAAACAAGGTATGCGCTATAGCAATCTGCCCAAGCTATTGATGTCAGGAATCCTAAAATAAAGGAATTGACTATCCCCTCGCCAGATCTGGAACTGCTTGAGAAAAATGACAGATTATAGTCAAAAAGCATCAATATTCCCATAATGAGTAATATTACTGCGGCAATCAGCCTTACATAAATTATGTATCTATAAAGAATGGCTGTGAAAAATCCTGTCAGGAATATAATTATGGTAAAGATGCTGAATAATCCCAGTATGAATGACACTATTTCTGCCTTTGATTTGGTCTTTAGGCTAAAGCCCACAATTATCGGTATAGTGGGTATGATGCAAGGAGATAATATTGAAATCACTCCTGTAAAAAATGAAATAAGCGGCATTATCTCCATTTTAAAACCTTCAAACATTAATATAATTTATCATCTATACTTCATCAGAACATTATTAAGATTATTAAATATTTTAATTGTTTATCTGCTGTTATAATCCTTCAGTTCACTTAAATATTGTTGTGGACTTTCATAACCTACGATTCTGCCCAATTCATTCCCATCTTCATCAAAGATCACTGTTGTAGGAGTTCCATGAATGTCTAACTCAGCAGCAAGCTCTGGGCTATCGCTGGTATATGTAGTCAATAGTATGTCATTTTCATTTATTTCCTTTTGAACAGCAGGATCGGTCAACCCTTCTTCCTTGAGATATTCGCAATAGATGCATGCTGCACCATCAAATACAATCATTACATTCCTGTGATGTGCTTTAGCATCCTTGAATGCCTGATCTAAATCATTGCAGAAATACAATCCATCTATGTAAGACCCATCATAATACTTTGAATCATAATTCATTTTATCGCTTTTGCTGCCTTCATCTGCAGTTTCTTTAGCGGAATTATCTTCGGTTTTATTGGAATCAACTAAACAAGCCCCATTCTCGCAATTGGATGAATCTGCATCTACACTTGAATCTGAAGTAGGTATAAGACTTACTGAATCATCGAAAGAGCTAGGCGCATCTACAACCATAACAACTCCACATACTAAAAAAAGCGCTAATATTAGTAAAAATATAAATTTAAATTTTCCCATTATATCATCCCCAAAGATACTATGTGCACAGTTATTTAAATAATTTTCTGAAAAATTTAAAATTCAAGAAGGTGGTGATAGAAATTAAAGTAATATACAGAAATAAAATATGAAAAAAGAAGAATAAAACAACACATTAAAAAAAAAAAAAAAAAAAAAAAAAAAAAAAAAAAAAAAAAAAAAAGGAATGATGAATAAAAATTTATTCTAAATTAATGAAGTTTTTAAGTATCTTTAGCCCTGGAACTCCACTTTTTTCTGGATGGAACTGTGTTGCAAACACATTGTCACGGGAAACTGACGCAGTCAATTGAGCACCATAGTCCACTACAGCAGACAAATTCTCCTCATCATCAAGCACAGCATGATAAGAATGGACAAAATAAAAGTCCTTGCCATCTACGCCGTCTAAAATAGGGCAATCCTTAACTTGCTTTAATTGATTCCATCCCATATGAGGAATCTTCCTTCCTTCTGGAATCTTAGCTACATGACCTTTGAAAATGTCAAGCCCCTTTACGCCTGGAGACTCTTCACTTGAGGATAAAAGCACTTGAAGACCTAAACAAATTCCTAAAAATGGCTTTCCATCATCAATATGTTCAAAAATCACATCTTTAAAAGGTTCGATGTTTTCCATGGCTGTTCCAAAGGCCCCTACTCCTGGAAGAACAAGATGTTTAGCATTTGCAATCTCAATAGGATCGCTTGTAATGACAGCTTCAACACCTATCTTTTTAAAACTATTGGAAATGCTTCTAAGATTTCCACTTTTATAATCAATAATTGTAATCATAAAATTACCTGCAAATAAAATATTAGATTGAATTTTTTTAAATATATCGAAATTTTAGTTTAATATAATGAAGTTTTAATTTAATATATTTAAATTTTAGTTTAATATATTGAAATTTTAATTTAATTTATTGAAATTTAATTTAATATATAATAATATTTTTAGA
>SUTG01000049.1 GCA_015063035.1 Methanobrevibacter olleyae | reverse complement strand
TATATTTTGATTAATTTGTTTTTGTAGATTCTAGTTAATTCTTATTTTTTTTATATATTTTGATTAATTTGTTTTTGTAGATTCTAGTTAATTCTTATTTTTTTATATATTTTGATTAATTTATTTTATCAAATTCTATTTAATACTTATTTAAATTTATATAATACTTATATCTTAAATTATATATGTAAAAAATATGTATAAATTTTATCCATTTACTTAAATTATATTTATTCGTGATATTAATGAAAATATTATTTTTGAACTTACCGTATGAATTCAATATAAGCAGGGCAAGCAGATGGCCTGAGAAGACAAAGTCAGGTACTTTATATTATCCTTACTGGTTAGCATACTGTGTTGGAGTGTGTGAAAGGGAAGGATTTGAGTGCAAGCTTGTTGATTGCATTACAAAGGCATACTCAATTGAAGATACAATCAAGGAAGTAATGGAGTATGAGCCGGATTACATCATGGCTGAGATTACAACCCCTACCTGCGCTTATGATTATAAGGTTATCAATTCAATCAAAAAAGCTTATCCTAAGGCTAAAATAATGATTGGTGGAACCCATGCAACCATTTTGCCTGATGCAGTTCTTAATGAATGCTTAGGCATTGACTATATTCTTCGTCAGGAATATGACTATACAGTTGCTGAACTGATAAATTCCGAGGATATTTCAAATGTTAAGGGAGTTTCCTATAGAGTTAACTGTGATGGCGAAGATATTGCTTCTTTAGAGGATGTGAATATATTATCTGACCCTATTGATTTCACCATTGTGCATACCGAAGACAGAGAGCCCTTAGATGATTTGGATAGCCTTCCTTATGTTTCCAAGGTTTATGAGAAATACTTGAACTTTGATGATTACGCTTATGCATTTGCCCAAAAGCCGATGATTCAAATCGTTTCATCAAGGGGATGTCCAAACCAATGCAATTTCTGCAGCTATCCATCTACAATGGGAGGCAGAATATATAGGACAAGATCTGTCAGCGACCTTGCAGATGAGTTTGAGTATATCCTTAATGAGCTTCCAGAGATTAAGGAAATATTCATTGAAGACGATACATTCACTGTAAACCAGAAAAGGGTCATTGAGTTCTGTGATGAAATAATCAAAAGAGGATTGAAGCCGGTTTGGTCATGCAATACAAGAGTTGACCTGACTTTTGATACAATGAAGAAGATGAAGGATGCAGGTTGCAGATTGCTTGTATGCGGTTATGAATCAGGTAATCAGGATGTTTTGAATGAAATCAAGAAAGGAATCACTCTTGAGCAATCCAAGGCATTTGCTGAAAATGCAAGGAAATTGGACATCAAGGTTTTCGGATGCTTTATGATTGGACTTACTGGAGACAGTCTTGAAACAATTGAGGAAACATATAAGTTTGCCCAATCAGTTTATCCGGACATGTGTTTCTTCCAGCAAGCGGTACCTTTCCCTGGAACCGGTTTCTATGACTGGGCTAAGGAAAACGGCTATCTAATTACAGAAGATTATTCCAAATGGCTAAATGATGACGGTTACTTGAATTGCCTTGTTGATTATCCTTATGCTGACCACAAGGAGATAGAGAAATTAAGGGATAATTTGATGAGCAAGTACTATTTCTCATTTGCTTATATTGTGAAGACATTCTTGGCAAATCTTGATTGGGTGGAATTCAAGCGTGTAATGCGTGGCGGAACTCAATATATTTCATTCAGGGTAAAAAAAGCTTTAAACAGGTCTAATAATTTAGATTAATTTCTATTTTTTATTCTTCCATTCTTTTATTTCAGTGACCGATCTTCTTTTTTATTTTTTCATTCTTTTATTTCAGTGACTAATTTTCTTTTTTTATTTGGTTCGTAATCACTAAAACAGTTGCTTCTTTTAAAAAATAGCATTATTTGCTTGTAATTTTTATTAAAAAAAAGAAAAAAGAGAATATTAAGAGATTAAACTCTCAATATTGAAATATTTTAAATATTTTATTTTACTTATGCGTCGGAGTATAATAAACCGATTGCTCTGTTAGTGAAGAAGAATGTGTATGCTCCAATGATTGCAGTTAAAATAGCGCTAATGATTGAACCAATGTCACCTAAACCACCGAAGAGTCCAGCAATAAAGTTTAAGATAAATACAATAATACCTGCAATAATAAGGACTATCAAGGTTTTTAAAATACCGATGGTTTGAAGATCTTTAATTGCTTCAGGGATATTTAACGCTTCACCTAATGATCCAGTGTTTGCTAATCTGCATTCTCCCATTATAAGAGCTAATCCAAATATGATGAATAGGATTATGCCAACAATTAAACCTAAAGTGTCATTCAATGAGGATAATAATGCCATAACAATGAATGGGATGATACAGTATACAATACTTACAATTAAGTATTTGAGACCAGCGATCACTTGGTTTGCAATATCAATTTCAGGAGCAGCATCGCTTCTGTCAATAGCTAATTTTATAATATCCAATCCATACCCATTAACTAATAATGCGATTATGAGTATGAGAAGTAATCCGATTAATCCTATAATTCCACTTGCAAATCCTTGGTTAGCTTCTTGACCTATGATTACACCTACACCAGTAAAGACGCCAATTAATCCAATTACGAACATAATCACTATATAAACTAATAATGAATTAATGTGGTTTAATGGATAATGGATTGCATCACTAATAATTTCACCGATTTCCATAATTAAACACCTCTTTTTTTAAGTAATTCACTCATGTACTTTTTAAAGCATATTTGAGTTAAAGTTAAGTTTATTTTTAATATTATATAAATATATTGTATTTTTTATCTTATTTTACTTTATTTCTGATTTTAAATATTAATTTAATCTAATTTTTTCCATTAGACTAATAAAATTAAGTTTAGTAAATTTTAAAAATAGATTTTAATTATTTTTGTTTTTTAATCAAAATGATTCTTTTTTCAAAGTAATACTCATTTGGTTTATGATAATATTTTTATGAAAAGTAGTTTAAAAAATTAGGATTAAATGTTTTTTAAGATTTTGCTAAAAAAGAAAAATAATTATCACTTAAAAAGTGATAATTTTTTAATGTTTCTGAACTTAGAATGTTGTTTAAGAATAAGCATCATTATCCGCATACATTAAGCCGATTGCCCTATATGCAAAGAAGAATAGGTATCCTGTACATATTGCTGCTAAAATAGGGGAAATAAAATTAATGCCTCCCATTGGGCCTAATATGTTTGCAATCACTAATAAAATCTTATCCAAGATAAATGCTAGGACAAATAAGACTATACTCACTGCCAATACTTTTACAATACCTACATTATTAATGTCTTTAAGTGCTTCTGGAATGTTTAAAGCAGCCCCTAATGATCCAGTGTTTGCTAATCTGCATTGTGCCATCAATAAACCAAACATAAATGATATGATTAAGATTAGTCCAACTATAGCTCCAAGAATTACGTTTACTTGCAATAGAACAATCATGACTAATGTAGGAATAATCACATATATAAAATTGATAATAAAAATTTTTATACCATTGATAATTTGTCCTTTAGGATTAATTTCAGGAACTGCATCGTCTTTTTGTATGCCTAATTTAACAATGTCTATTCCATAACCGATTAGGAGGAAACTGATGATATATGCAATAATAAGTCCAATTATTCCAATCAATCCCGCTTCTCCAATTCCATTGTTAGTTAAGGCATATGCACCTCCAAGATTAATCATATCTGCTACGTTTAGAAGGTAGTTCGCAGCATCTGTTTGGAGTGAATGCAAATTCATATTGCCAAGTATTCCAAATATTGTTATAATAAGGTCAATCGCCATAACAATTAAAAGTTCTTTTTTATGATTTAAAGGATACATTGCTGCATCTTTGATAATTTCAGTAATTTCCATAATATAACACCTCTTTTAATTCCATTCACTAATTTAACCTATAAACATGTCTGTATTATTAAATTAATTTTATTAATATTTAAGTATTAAGTGTTTTTTGGGGGAATGTTATTAAAAAATAGTTTTTTTCATGTTTTATTTAGAATATTATTAAAAATAGAGGAATTAAAGGATTATTCAATTCCTTTAATTTCTTTAAACACGTTTATAACATCACCGATGACAAGTATTGCAGGTGTGTTTATTTCCTTATCGGCTATTGTTTCAAGGGTTCCAAACACGACCCTTTCATTTGGAAGTGTTCCGCTTTCAATAGCGCATGCAGGGGTTTTCGGATTTCTGTATTTCATGATTTCTTCAGTGTTTTCCTTGATGTTTCCGATTCCCATAAGAATAATCAATGTATCTGCTGTGTAATCCCATTTAACCTGCTTATCAGCTTTGGTCGGGTCTTCATGACCTGTAACAACTGTAAATGAGGTTGCAACTGCCCTATGTGTAATTGGAAATGCCATGCTTGTAGGTGCACCGATAGCTGAAGTGACTCCAGGGATGACTTCAAAGTCAATGTTTTCCTTTGCAAGGGCCAATAGCTCTTCTCCACCTCTGCCGAATACAAATGGATCTCCACCTTTCAATCTGATTACATTTTCATGCTCTTTAGCTTCCTCAATGATCAATTGATTGATTTCATCCTGACTCTTATAATGCTCTCCAGCCTTTTTTCCTACATATATGCGCTTTGCATCTTCTGGGGCATGCTTCAATATCTCTTCGTTAGCAAGATAATCATATAAAACAACGTCTGCTTTGTTTAATGCTTTCACAGCTTTTAAAGTTATTAAATCAGGGTCTCCTGGACCTGCACCTATTAAATATACTGGCATGTTATCTTCCTTAATTTTTATTATAAAAATGAGTTTTAAATTTTATTTTAATGAATTCTAAATGGATTTTAATATTTTTTTTCTATGAGTTCTCATTGGATTTTTTTTTATGAATTCTAAATGGTTTGAAAATTTTATTTCAGTGAGTTCTAAACGATTAAAAAAATTTAGTATATTTAGATAGCTAAATACTATCTAACATACCTTTAAAGAATTCAAGACCGTTATCTGAACCCAATAGTTTTGTGGTGGCCCTTTCTGGGTGTGGCATCATTGCAAGAACGAGTCCTGACTCGTCACAAACACCGGTGATTGCTTCCATAGATCCGTTAGGGTTTTTCTCTGCAAACTGAAGAACGATTTGGTCTTGGTCTTTCATAAGATCAATGTCTTTAGTATAGAATCTTCCTTCAGCATGAGCTATTGGTATGTCAATCACTTGGCCTTTTTCAAAGTTTTTAGTGAATGGGGTCTTATTGTTTGCAACTTTCAATTTAGACCATTCACAATTGAATTTAGGTACTTCATTGGTAATGAACAATCCTGGAATAAGTCCAATCTCTCCAAGAATCTGTGCTCCATTGCATATTCCAAGAACTGGCTTTTCCTCTTTTACAAGTGCTTTCACTCCTTCAACAACAGGAGTGTTTGAAGCTATTGCTCCTGCACGCAAGTAATCTCCGTAAGAGAATCCGCCAGGTATAACAATTCCGTCATAATCAGTTAAGTCTTCGTTATTCCACCAGATATATTCTGCTTCTCCACCTGCGAGTTCAATAGCCTTGTAAACGTCACGGTCGCAGTTAGTTCCAGGGAATCTTATAATTCCAATTGCCATTTTATCACTTTATGAATAAATTTTAGTTTTTAAATTGTCTTTTCTCTTAAGATATTTTTCAATTTCTTTTCGCTTAAGATATTTCAATCATTTCATCTATTCGCATCCGCATCCGCAGCTTAAATCCATCTTAATGATTTTTATAGTGTAATTGTGGATAATTGGGTTGCATAATAGTTTTTGACACATGTCATCCACTTTTTCTCTTGCATCATCTTCTGAGTCTGCTTCCATACAAAAAGTAATGATCTCTTTTGTTTTGGTTCCTTTGACTTCATATCCTAAAAGAGCAAGGGATCTTTGAATAGTGGTTGCTTCTGGATTTAACATTCCTGGTTTTAAGGAAACTTTAACTTCAATGTCATACATCATTTTCAATCACCTAAATTTAATTTTATAGCTTTAGTTTAGTTTTTTAGTAGTTTAATTTTATAGCTTTAGTTTAGTTTTTTAGTAGTTTAATTTAAGCTTTGGGCTTAAATAGTTTTTTGATAATTATTATAATTTCAGATTATTTAAATTCCCCATTTTTCCTTGTCTTCTTCAGTTAGGAGTCTGTTGAACACTTCTTCATATGCATCAATGACCTCATCATCCTTTCCTTGTCTGAAGAGTTCCTTGTCAAGCATGTCAAGGGTTTCCGCATCCCATAATCTGCAGCTGTCAGGGCTTATCTCATCACCTAAGATGATGTTTCCTTCCTTGTCCTTACCGAATTCGATTTTAAAGTCAACGAGAATGATTCCAATGTCTTCAAACATTTTGCCCATGACTTCATTTACCTTAAGAGCAAGCTCTCTTAATGTGTCTAAGTCCTCTTTAGTGGCTATTCCAAGAGCAATAGCTATTGCATCATTCAACATAGGGTCATGGAATTCATCATCCTTGAAGTCCATTTGTATAAGAGGTGGGTTAAATGGAGCCTTATCTTCAAATGGGAATTTTCTGATAATGCTTCCAGTAGCTATGTTTCTTACAATAACTTCTATAGGAATCATATCAAGCTTTTTAGCTTTCATAACGCAAGGTTCGCATAGTTCAATCAATTGTGTTTCGACTCCAGCCTCTTCAAGAGTTTCAAAGATCTTTGCACAAATAATTGAGTTAATGTAACCTTTTTGGCCCATGCTTTCTTTTCTAGCGCCATCTCCCGCAGTCATGTCATCTCTAAAGTCAATTATGACCTCATCAGGATTTTCACCTTGGAAAACGCTTTTTGCTTTTCCTTCATAAAGTAAATTTTTAGAATCCATTTTCATCATCGTTTAAAATTCATTTCAAGAATTATCTAAATTATAAAATTCTCATATAATTATAATATATAATTTTATATTTATTATCATTAATAAATATAATTTAAATTTCACTCTTTTTTTATTTTTTTAAGTTTTTTGTTTTTATCAATGTTCGCTCTTTTTTTTATTTTTTTAAGTTTTTGTTTTATCAACATGGTTTTAAAATTATTGTTGATTGTTTGATAACATGATTAATTTTCTCTTCTTTTTTCGTTGGTGTTTAGGTTTCTTAAGATTAATAAAAGAAAAGAATATATATTTATAAAACTAATATAAATATTAGGAAAATTAGGATTTTTCTATTAAATAATATTTGAGAAAAATGGGGATTTTTCTAACACTATGTTAAGATAAAAATATTGAGGATTGTTTTATGGAAAATAATTCTCTCAATGAAGCTAATGGCAGCAATCTTAAGGATTCAATGTCTAAGGAAGAATTATCTGAATACATAATATCCTCTTATGATTCAGGTGAGACCATGGTGGACATTGCAAAGGATGTTGGCAGAAGCAAGATTTATGTCAGCAAGGTCATCCATCAGTTTTATGATGATGAGGAGATTAAGGTTCGCCAGTACAATAAATTAAGAGGCAAGAACAAGCTTGATTTTTCAAAATACAAGAGCACCTCTGGAATTTATAGAGTCAGCTTTGTTGAGAACAAGAGAAACGGGAATGATTATTGGTCCTACCAATATTATGAAAACAGCAAGTTAAGAAGAATTGTTTCTGTAAACCTATACAAGTTGAAAGTAATCGTTTTGGAAAAAGGATTGGATTGGATAGAATTTACAGATGAAGCTCATGATATGGTTTTGAAATATAAGGAAACCTATGACGAATCTTCATTGGATAGACAAAACAAAACAGGTTTCTTTAGAGTGACAAAGCGTAAAACCAACACAAAACAAGGTTTCACTTGGGCTTATTCATTTAAAGAGAACAATCAGCTTAATTTTGTCAGTTCAGTAAACATTAGCACCCTTAAGGCTAAGGTTTTAGCTAACGGTTGGGAATGGATTGAATTGACTGATGAGGCAAAAAGATTGGTTAAGGAAGATTCTAAGAAACTTCAAGGCAAGAATTAGATCTTTCCGAACAATTTTTCTTCTTTTTTTATCATATCTAATTTATTTTTTTTCATTTTTTTTACTTAATCAAGTTAACCTTGTTAAATGATTTCTTGTTTTTTATCATTTTTTGAAGTATTATTCAATTGCTTTTAATGCATATCTGTTAAAAGTTCTGTTTTTTATCATTTTTAGAAAAATTTAATTAATTTATTTTAAATAAATAATATTAATATAAACCTTAAAGTAAAAAATTTAAATAAAATAAACTATAAATGATTTATAATCATCATTGAATTGAAGACATTAATTCGATTGTAAAAATAAAATAACTATTTCAATTGTTTTTTAAAATAAAAATTAGGATAAGATTTATTAACGATTATTCATAGCTTTATTTGGTGATACTATGTGTGGAATTGTTGGATGTGTATTGAAAAACGATAAAGTGGCTCCAATTCTTTTGGATTCAATATCCAAATTGGAATACCGTGGATATGACTCCATTGGTTTGGCTACCGCTTGTGAAGGTAAGATTAATCTTAAGAAGGATGCAGGTAAAATCGATGAGGTCAATTCCAAATTGAACTTTGCAGATATGCCTGGAAATTACGGAATTGCTCATGTAAGATGGGCAACTCATGGAGATCCAAGCAAGGAAAACTCACACCCACATTTAAATTCCGCAGGAACCATTGCCGTAGTTCACAATGGAATCATTGAGAACTATTTGGCAATCAAGGAAGATCTAATCTCTGAAGGATATGAATTTAAATCTGACACTGATACAGAAGTAATTCCACACTTGCTTGATAAATTCATGAAAGAGGGATTGGATTTGGAAAAAGCGGTCCGTAAGGTCATAGGTGTTATTGAAGGTGCCTATGCTCTTGCTGCGATTTGCACTGATGAGCCAAATAAGGTTGTAGCTACCCGTAAGGACAGTCCTTTGATTGTGGGTATTGGAGAAAATGAATACTTCGTTGCATCTGACTCTCCAGCCATTTTAAAATATACCAACAATATAGCATACCTTGATGAAGGGGATATCGTTATACTCACTGAAGATGGCGTTACCTTCAAGGATGAAAATGATAAGGTAATCAAAAAGGAGATTGATGTGCTTGATTGGTCTCCAGAAATGGCTGAAAAGGAAGGGTATGACCATTTCATGATTAAGGAAATCAATGAGCAGGATGTTGCAATCAGAAACACCTTAGGTGAAAAGAAAAAGATCAAAGCCATTGTTGATGACGTTAAAGGAACCATCAATAGGGTTGTTTTTGTTGCATGCGGAACATCATACCACGCATCTTTAACTGGAAAATACCTTATAGAGTCTTTGGTGGGCATACCAACAGAGGTCTTGCTTGCTTCCGAGTTCAAGTATTCCGCTAAGGCATTGAATGACCAAACCCTTGTCATATTCATTTCCCAATCCGGTGAAACTGCAGACACATTGAAGGCATTGGATGCTGCTAATGAAGTGTCCAAGACTTTAGCTATTGTAAATGTAAGGGGAAGTTCCGCTACAAGAAGAGCAGATTATGTCATTCAAACCCAAGCAGGCCCTGAAATCGGTGTGGCAGCTACTAAAACCTATGTAAGCCAATTGATAGCTATTTACCTATTCTCTGCATTGCTTGCAGATGATGAGGAATTGCTAAAGAGATTGGAGAAGGTTCCGGATTACATTGATGAGGTTCTCAAGAAGCAAGGAATCATCCGTGAAATCTCACATTTATACAAAAGGGATAAGGATGCATTCTTCATTGGAAGAGGATTCTCATATCCTATCGCTTTAGAGGGAGCATTGAAACTAAAAGAGATATCCTATATCCATGCAGAAGGATATGCTGCCGGTGAGTTAAAGCATGGTCCAATCGCTTTGATTGATGAGCATATTCCTGTAGTTGTAGTTGCACCTCCAGGTGAAGATTACAAGAAGATAATGAGCAATCTGCAGGAAGTCAAGGCAAGAGGCGCTGATATTTTAGGTATTGGTGCAAAAGGAGATAAGGACTTGATTGATGAGTCTGATAATGTATTCCTAATCAATCCGGAAGTTGATGACATCTTGGCTCCACTTGTCTATATAGTCCCACTTCAATTATTGAGCTATCATGTATCTGTAATTAGAAAATTGGATCCTGATAAGCCTAAGAACTTGGCCAAGTGTGTGACTGTTGAATAATTTGTCTTTTTTAGTTTTTTAATAAAAAGGACTAGGAAAAAAGAACTTAACCAATGTGGTATTTTCAGCTTTCTAAGAAAAAACCCTAGTTTATATAAAATCATATTTCCACACACTTAAATTATAAGTGTGTTGTAATAAATTGTATTAATTCATAAATACTGATAGTGATTGCAAGTAATTTTATGATTAATACAATTAAAAAAACATCCATATTGCCTCCTTTATTTTAAAAAATGAAGGAGGTAAATACTTATTTTTTATCTCAATCATTTTAATCATCAAATTTCTTTTAGTTCTATTTTTTTTATAATGATATGTTGTTCAAGTGCTTGTATGATGTTTAATTATAAAAAAAGGTCAATGCCTAATTATGAATTCTAAAATTTAGAATTCATAATATATACCACTTTCAGGCACTAAAAAAATTTCTTCAGATCAAAATGAAGAGATTGGAATATTTTTAATAATTTTCATTAAAATATTCTATTTCATAATCTATTAAAACTACTATTTAAATTTGTTGTTTTTTCATTTAAGGTTTTATATTTGTTTTATATAGTAAACAAAAACTATTTTGGCATAATTTTTCAAAAATAAGTTAATTTTTTAATATTAAATCAATTTAACTAAATTATATCAATTTTTTCATTCGGTATTAATAGGATTAATTTATGAAATTTAAAAAAAGAAAAATGAGCTTATTTTCTTCCACTTCCAATCTCAAGAAGGGGGATTTTGCTCATTACAAATATTAATAGCCAACTTAATCCAATTACGATTATTGAACTTACAGGTAACCAAAGGTAAGCATTGGTTTTTACTATCGGTGCTAAAAAGCCTCTGGTTGATAAGTATTGCAATAAGATGTAATGGGAGAAGTAGATTCCAAAACTGCATGATGAGAACAATACGATTGCTTCCCCTAATTTTGTCTGCCTTATCATCCTAGCATCTTTTTTAATCCATTTTGTGCTTGCATACTTAAATGCTGTAAAGAGACCAATGGTTTCTAAAATTACAAATATGTCAAAGAAGTCTATTGGGGCAAGACCATATCCTCCAAGTCCCTTTAGGTATATCTTTGTAAAGTGGCCAGCTATACCAATAAGGAACACTATGCATCCTATAGCAAACATCTTCTTGTCAGAGTACTTGAACTGCTTGTTGTGGATATATGATCCCATAATGAAGTATCCTAGAACAGGGAAGAAATTGAAGATTACCCTGAAATTGTATTTCATTTGAGGATAGTCAAAGAATCCAACTGTGTACAATATAGAGAGAATGAATGTAATTAGTATCAAGTATTCTGCTCCTTTCATTCCTTCTTCACGGATGAAACTGCCTATAACTGGAATGAGAAGATAAACTCCAATCAAGGACCAGATAAACCAGAATGGTCTTGAATAGTCCTGTACACCAAATGCAGTATCAATAAAATAAGTTATTGTTGGCTGGTAATGCCATATGAGAATTCCCGCAATAATGTATACTATAATCCAAAATAAAAATGGCAGGAATACACGCTTGAAACGCTTTTCAAGAAATTTCTTCACTTCATATTTTCTTGTCAAAAGAAGAGATCCGCTAACTGTAAAGAAGAGGGGAACGCCAATACGTGTAAGTGAGAAGACTCCACTGCAGAATAGCCAACTATAGAAATCATATGAAAACAATCTGGATACGTGTCCGATAACAACCAGCATGATTGCCAATGAACGAACTTCATCTAGATACAGTATACGCTTGGGACTAATGCTCATTTTTTATCACTAAGATTATATATTTTTGTTCGTATTAATAAAGATATTTAATATTTTTAAGTTTTTATTTAAATTTTATTAAAGTTATTTATAAGATAATGACAAATATTAATAATAATTGAAAAACGATTTTTATTATTGGTGTATATATGAAATATGATTATTTGATTGTCGGATCTGGTTTATTCGGTTCCGTTTTTGCATATGAAATGACTAAAAAGGGTAAGAAATGTTTAGTCATAGAAAAAAGAGACCATATTGGTGGAAATGTTTATACTGAAGAAGAATATGGCATAAATGTGCATAAATATGGGGCCCATATATTTCACACAGACAATAAGGAGATTTGGAATTACATCAATCAATTTGCTGACTTTAATCGTTACACAAACTCCCCTGTAGCTAATTACAAGGGTGAATTATATAATCTTCCTTTCAATATGAACACCTTTTATCAGATGTGGGGAGTAAAGACTCCTGAGGAAGTTAAAGCAAAGATTGAAGAGCAGAAGAAAGAGGCAAATATTGAAAATCCATCTAACCTTGAAGAGCAAGCTATTTCCCTTGTTGGAAAAGACATTTACGAAAAGCTTGTAAAGGGATACACTGAAAAGCAATGGGGAAGAGACTGTAGTGAATTGCCTGCATTCATCATAAAAAGACTTCCTGTAAGGTTCACTTTTGACAACAATTACTTTAATGACTTGTATCAAGGAATCCCAATTGGAGGATACACTAAAATCATTGAAAAGATGCTTGATGGAATTGACATTGAGTTGAACACAGATTTCCTTGACGATAAGGATAAATGGCTAAATATGGCTGATAAAGTTCTTTTCACTGGCATGATAGATCAGTATTATGATTACTGCTTTGGAGAGCTGGAGTACAGAGGACTCGATTTTGAGTTTGAAACCTTGGATATGGAAAACTATCAGGGAAATGCAGTTATCAATTATACAGATAGGGAAACTCCTTTCACCAGAATCATTGAACATAAGCACTTTGAGAATGCCAAGTCAGATAAGACAGTCATTACAAGAGAGTATCCTAAAGCTTGGGAAAAAGGAGAAGAGGCCTATTATCCAATGAATGATGAGAAGAACACTGAACTATTTGCAAAGTATAGGGAATTGGCAGATAAGGAAGATAAGGTAATGTTCGGTGGAAGACTTGGAATGTATCAGTATTTTGATATGTGGAAAGTCATTGAAGAGGCTTTGAAATTAGTTGATAGTTTAGAATAATAAAAAATATAGTTTAATTAGGCAGATAATATGAAGATTCAAGTTTATGTAGTGTCCCATAGTGAAGAGGATATTCGAGATATCGATGCAAATGACATTTATGTGCCTCTGTTTGTAGGTAGGGATGGAAAGGATAATCTCGGTTTTGTAAGTGATGATACCGGTGACAATATTTCATCCAAAAACGCTTCCTATTGTGAACTTACTGGATTGTATTGGATGTGGAAAAACAGCACAGCAGACATAATAGGTTTAGTCCATTATAGACGTTACTTTGCTAAATGGAGATTAGGGAAACGTTTAGAAAGAAAAGAGCTAGAAAAGATTTTTGAGGAATATGACATTATTCTTCCTAAAAAAACAACTGCACTTTTAGGTTCTGTTTATG
>SUTG01000048.1 GCA_015063035.1 Methanobrevibacter olleyae | reverse complement strand
CAATTTTAAAATGAGTGATGTTTTTATTGCTTCTTTAAACCTTATTTATTTTCTTTTTTATCGATTTTTGACTTTTTAATTGGTTTCTTTATATTATTTATTTTCTTTTTTTTTTTTAATCGTTTTTTTTTTTTTTATTTTTCTTTAAATCTTTTTTATTTTTTATTTTAGTTTCTTTTTTTTTTTTATTTTTTGTTTTTTTTTTTTTTTTTTTTTTTTTTTTTTTTTTTATCTATTTTTTTCTTTTTTTTTTGTTTTTTTATATTATTTTTTTTTTTTTTTTTTTTTAATCGTTTTTTGGTTTTTTATTCTTCTTTAAAACTTATTTATTTTCTATTTTAGTTTCTTTTTTAATTTCATTTTTAGTTTCTTTTTTATTTGGTTTCTTTTTTCCTTTCTTCAATTCCCTTAATAACTTTTTATGGGTGACACCTAAGTGGAGAGCTAGAAATACTAGGCTGATGATAGAAGATGATTTGTGAATATGTTTTATGTCATATTTTCCGATTTTTTTGCCTTTAAATGATTTTTGGCTGGTGAAAATTCCTGAAATTATTGTAATCAATAAGGAAACCAATAAACCTAAATTCACAATAAGTTCAAATGTTCTTTTAAGATTGTATTTTCCTTTACGTATCGCTTTAAAATACCTCTTATTATAGTTTATATGCAATGCAATTAAAAATATTAATCCTATTCCCACAATTTCATGGATTATAATAGGCAAGCTAAGGAATTCTACGATTATTGCAATAAACATCAATACGTCTACAGTTATTTTCTTATTCATCAAATCACAACCATATTAATATTTGTTTATATCCCTATATATATTTTGTTCAAGTGATTTGCATTAATTCATTCTATTATTTCATTAAAAATAATGGTTGTTTTAAAGACTTATTTTTAAGTCTTAAGAGTATTTTAAAGGGATTTTCATAATTCTTATCACATAAAACATCATGATAAATGCAATGAGTAGGAACAAGGCTCCAAAAATAAAGATTGACATTATGCCAAATCCATCCACTAAGAATCCTCCTATAGCTATTCCTCCATTTAGGATGCTTAAGAATATTCCATTTGCAAGTTCTGGACTTTCTGGAACAACAGAGGCTTCTATGTACTGGATAAGATTATATCCCATTCCATCAAGCACACCAAATGTTAAGATTAATATGATGACTGGAATCAAGTGATTTGCAAAGAGATAAAGAAGTACAAACACTCCACCACACACCAATTGGAAAATGATAAGTGTTGCCTTGTCCCTTTTAGCTATTAGCTTTCCTCCAATCCAAGTTCCGAATATTGAAAACAATCCATAGATAAAGAGAAATATGCTTAACTTATAGGTATAGACATGGCTCACCACCTGTAAAAATAATGGCTGGTAATTGTAGACTATGCTTGCACCTATGGGCATCATTATTATTCCAACTGTTGCAAGAATGAATTCCTTTGTCCTTAAGCTTGAAAAGGGCATTTCATATGATTTGGATTTTCCTTCAATTCTTGGGAAGAAAAGGATTATAAGAATCAATGTTATGAAATTTATTGAAAAGATCCAAGTCATAGCCACTTGATAGCCAAATATTGTTCCAAGTCCGGTTGTAATAGGCAATCCTATAATGCTTCCAACAGATATTCCAAGAAGTATTTTTGTGATGTAATCCTGCCCTTGCCCATTTGGTGCTATATCTTCGCATACTGTAAGGGCTATTGAAATGAATGCAGGATAGAACACTGCAGACAATATCCTAAAAAAAGATGCAATGTAAATGCTTTTTGTGAATATGATTACAATATTTGAAATTGCAAACACTGCCAAAATGCTTATGAAGGTTCTTTTTCTTTCATATCTTGAAAATAAAACAGGTATGAACAATCCACAGATAGCTATTGTAAATGTAAATGAGCTTACATAAAGACCAGAAATCGCTATTGATGTATTGAAATACTCAGCTATTTGAGAAATGATTCCAACAATGCTTAAGGGGGTGTTGATTCCAAGTGTTGAAATCATTAGGATGTAACATTGTGCAAATGCAGACTCCTCCAAAGAGAAGGATTAGAACAAAGAACAATGCAACAATCTTTTTCATTTTCATTTTATCACAGAATCCATTATTTATGAGTAATTTTAGTTATGAAATAAGTTTTTATTAGTTTTAATATTTTATGTTATGAGTAATTTTAGTTATGAAATAAGTTTTTATTAGTTTTAATATTATAAAACAATAAATTATTTATATACATTAAACAAATATCTATTTACTATGTATTATAGTATATGTAATTCAATATAAAAGATTATTTTAAAAAAATTAATTTTATATTTGTTTTACATTTTAATTAACTAAAAAAGGTTTTTAAATGACAGATGAAGAATTAAGCATAGAAGAAATAGGAAAAAAGTTAGAAAGTACTGGTTATATCTCCAATAATGAAATCAGCACTTCTGTATTCTTATCCTTATCTTTAAACAAGCCTATCTTGATTGAAGGCCCTCCTGGAGTAGGTAAGACAGAGCTTGCAAAGGCTGTTTCCGAATGTTTAGGAAGGGAGTTCTTCAGAATTCAATGTTATGAAGGAATTACCTTTGAACAGATTGTAGGGGAATGGAACTATCAAAAGCAATTGCTCCATTTGGAAGCATTCAAAGGCAGCCAAAAAGGTGAGGAGTCAATATTTGAAGATGATTTCTTTATTAGAAGGCCACTTTTAACCTCATTTATGAATGACAAGCCATCACTTCTTCTCATTGATGAAATAGATAAGGCAGATGAAGAAGTGGAAAGTTTCTTGCTTCAAGCTTTAGGTGAAAAGCAGATTACCGTAAATGACTTGGGGACTTTTGACCTTCAAAATGATTTGATGGTAATGCTCACTTCAAACGCTCAAAGAAACTTGCTTGAAGAGACTAAGGACAGGTGTCTCTTCTTATACATTTCATATCCTACAGTTGAACGTGAGATGGCTATTGTTAAAGCAAGAGTGCCAGATGCAGACAATGGTTTAGTTAAAAAGGTTGTAAATATGGTTCATAGAATCAGAACATTCAACTTAAATAAGAAACCATCTGTAAGGGCTTCAATTGATTGGGTAAGCTCTGTAATGCACTTGGATAAGGATTATAAGAATGTTGATGCAGCACTTGAGGACAGTGTTGGTGTAGCCATCAAGACAGAGCCAGACAAGGCTAAAGTCATTAAAGAGATCTTTAGAAATGAGTATATGAATGAATAATTGTCTTCGAGTCTTTAGGAATGAGTGCATGAACAATTAAATTTCAATACTGCAATCCATTATTTATTTTAAGGTTTTATTATGGAAGAGAAAATAGTAAGATTATCAAATGATTTGAGAAAAAAGGGAATGCCTGTGAGCGTCAGGTCCACTCAGTCTGCAATAGATGCATATGCACTATTGGGAGACGATAATGTAGACACTTTAAAAGATGCATTTAGGTCCATTTATGTTAAAAGCAAGTATGACATTCCTAAATTCAATGAGTCATTTGATGGATTCTTCGCTAAGAAAGTTCCAAAGAAATTAGACAATGACCTTAATAGGGCATATCGACCAAACTCCATGAAAGGAAAGCTTTCACAGCATGAATGGAAAATCACCATGCAAAAGGGAACTGGTGGAAAGCAAATTCAAATGGGTGCAGAACAGGCTATGGAATACTTTTCAGGAAGGCCTGTGCTTGAAGATAGGGACAAGGACCTTGCAAGAGATAATGACATTTTAAACAGTGATTTGTCCAAGCTTAACAAATACGATGAAAGGGTATTTGAATTATGTGTAGAGCTTGGAAGAAAAATCGCCAATAAGCAGTCAAGAAGAAAGAGACTGGCTCGTTCAAATAAGATTGACATGAGAAGAACCATGAGGCAAAACATGAAATATGGTGGTGTGCCGATTGACCTTGTTCATGTAAAGAAGAAACCTCATAGAAAACAGCATTTGTTCCTTAATGATGTCAGCGGTTCATGTGAATGGATCAGCAGCTGGTTTTTCATGCTCATGTTCGCATGTCAAAAGACATTCAAGGATTCTCGTATGTTTGAGTTTGACAATAAGACAATAGAAACAACTGAGTTTCTAAAAGAAAAATATATGGTTAATGCTTTTGCAGAAATCAGATTGCTCCGTATGCGAAATATGATGGTTAGAGGAACATCCAATATGTTCACTGCATTTGAATCCTTTATGAAGCAGGCGGATATAAGCAATAAGTCTTATATTATTCTATTGTCTGATTGCAGGGATTGGGCAGGTCCTAAGGTAAATGGAATACCTGCAAGTGTAGAGCTTATTTCCCAAATGTCCAGCATGGCTAAGAAGGTGGTTATCCTAAACCCTGAAGATAAGAAGAAATGGGATGTGGTGGACAGTTGCGTTTCATTGTATAAGGGTGCAGGAGCTCAAGTTTATGAAGTTAGCACATTGAATCAATTGGCAGAATTTGTAGCTGATATGTAATTTAAAAACCGATTATTAGTTAAAAATTATTTAATTAGAATTTTAAAATTAAGAATTACATTTCTAAACCGATTATTAGTTAAAAATTATTTATTTAGAATTTTAAAATTAGGAATTACAGATTTTATTTAAGAATTATTATTTTAAAGAAGGATGACTTTAATATGGGATCTTGTACTAAATGTGGAAATCCGAATGTGATTATAAATAGAAAAGCTTCCGGACAGGCTTTATGCAAGGATTGTTTTATTGAAAGCGTTGAAAAGAAAGTAAAGCAAACAATCAAGAAGGAAAAGTTTATCGAAAAGGGAGATAAGGTTTTAGTTGCATTGTCTGGAGGAAAGGATAGTGTAGTGACTCTAGAAATTCTCAATTCATATGTCAAAAGGCATATTATAGAATTATGTGCAGTTACCATAGATGAAGGGATTGCAGGTTACAGGGAGGAAGGAGTCGAGATTGCAAAGGCACATGCAGAGAGACTTGGAATTCCACATAAGGTTGTTTCATTTAAGGAAAGCTTTGGAATTGACTTGGATGAAATAATGAAGACAGAAGGCCATAGGGGATCCTGTACTTACTGTGGGGTATTCAGACGTTGGATTATCAATAGGGCTGCAAGGGAATTTGGAGCAACCAAGATTGCTACAGGCCATAATCTTGATGATGAAACCCAAGCTATTCTAATGAATTATCTTGAAGGAAATACTGAAAACTTGGCAAAGATCGGTCCTAAAACCGAATCCAACAGCGAATTGTTTACAGTTAAAATCAAGCCACTGCGTGAAATTCCTGAAAAGGAGATTGGTCTTTATGCTCTTGCAAAAGGTTTGGATATTCACCTTGCCGGCTGTCCGTATGCTCAGGAATCATTTAGGATGGAAGTTTCCAATATCTTAAATGAATTGGTTAAGGAACATCCAACAATAAAGTATTCCACACTTAGAGGATTTGACAAGATAAGGCCAGCAATCAGAAGAGAGTTGGAGCATGATTATGAATTTGACAGATGCGAACGCTGTGGAGAGCCATCTTCAAACAGATTATGCAGGGCTTGCACATTTTTAGAGGAATTGGGGAAATAGATTTTTCCATTTCATTTTTTTTAAATCTTTTAAAAGTTTCTATATTTTTAACAATTGTTATATTTTATATATGATGATTTACAAATTAAAAGTGAAGGGATAAAAAACAAATTAGGTGATTTAATGAGTTTCACATTTAAAATCAAGGATAAAGTGGAAGAGAGAGAAATTGATGGTGATTTGACCATTAAGGATTTATTGGATGATTTGGATTTATCATCAGAAACCATGGTAAGCAAAAAGAACGGTGAAATTGTTATAGAAGATGAAACAATTGAAGATGGTGATGAGATAGAATTTATCCAAATTATTTACGGTGGATAATTCATATTTCATTCTTATTTTATCCATATTTTAATCATATTCCTTTTTAGTTATTTTTATTTATTTTTAATTTTTTCATCATTTTTTCAATTCCTTTTTGCTATTTTTTCAATAATTTTAATTATTTAAATTAATAAATATATTTATAGGATTAAATAATTTTGAATAAATTTAATAATTGATTTTTTAATGAAATTTTTTTATTTTCAGGTGATAATATTAAAGTTTATTACGAATGTGGAGCATGCTTTTTAAGACAAGCAAAGGAAGCTATTGACTTATCTACAGAAGATGAGGAATTGAAATTCAAATTAATTCAGGATGTCTTGTCATACCTTGGTGAAAACTTCTCAAAGGATTTGTCTTCAAATGCCACTGGAACAAGGATTCATCAATACATTAAGAAGGAAACAGGATGTTACGACCCTTATTGCAATCAAAAGAAGGAAGGAAATGAAATTGCATTGTCATTAGTGCCTAAACTTAGGGAAATATTAAAGGAAGACAATAGTTTGGAAACCTATGTTAAGATAGCTATTGTTGGCAATATCCTTGATTTTGGGACATTCAGTCTGGATACTGAATTTGAATCAATGATTTCTGAAGGTTTAGGGAAGGAATTGGTCATAAACAAGATAGATGAATTTGAAGAGGCTTTAAGAAAGTATGATAAAGTTCTTTATTTAGTGGATAACACTGGAGAAATTATCTTTGACAAGTTCCTTCTTGAAAAAATAAAGGAATATGATGTTGACATTACCGTGGCAGTCAAGGAAAGGCCCATATTAAACGATGCTTGCATGAAGGAAGCATTGGAGGCAGGGCTTGATGAAGTGGCCACTTTAATCACTACAGGATCAGATTCTGTAGGTGTTGTGGAATCCATGGTTTCAGATGAGTTTAAGGAACTCCTTTTGGGTTCTCCATTTGTAATTTCTAAAGGAATGGGAAATTTTGAAGGATTGACAGAAATGAACCTTGAAGGACAGGATATCTTTGTATTGCTTTGTACAAAATGTTCATCCATCTCTAAGGAATTAGGTCTGGCTGAGGGTTCTCATATTTTAACTACATTATAATTATATGATTTATGGTTTGTAAGATGTTTTGTTAGTAGTTTTGAAATAATTAATTGAAATCGGTGGTTAATTATGAAATTTGGATTTATAGGATTTGGTGAAGTGTCATACACTTTATCAAAAATACTGTTGTCTTACGGTTTTGAGGTTTTAACTTCCACTGAAGGAAGATCAAAAAAGACAAAGGAATTAGTCAAATCACTTAACTTAACAGTTTTGGATAGTTTTGAAGAGGTTGCTCGCCAATCCGACATTTTAATTTCAGCAAACAGTCCGCAAAGCGCATTGGCTATTGCATTGAAGTATGGCTCATTGACAGACGGAATATTTCTTGACTTCAACAACATATCCCCAAACACAGCAAAGCAGATTGAAAATTATATAACTGATGAGCATTTCATCGACTCCGCTATTATGGGTAGGGTAAGCTCAGAGGAGTTGCATCTTTATTTTTCAGGCAGAAAGGCTCAAATGTTTGTCGAAAGCATGAGAGGTTTCATTAGCAATAATGAGCCTCCTACTGATATAAAGGTCAACATTAAGGTAGTCAGTGAGGAGATAGGAGATGTCTCCAAATTGAAAATCATTAGGAGCTCCTATACGAAAGGGGTTTCAGCACTTCTTGTAGAAACTTTTGAAACTGCAGAAAAATTAGGTCTTAGCGAAGACTTATGGGAAATATTGTCATTGACTGAAAATAGGGATTTTGAAACTTCTGCAAAATCACGTATTTCCTCATCAAATAAAAAAGCTAAGCGAAAATATGAGGAATTGAATGAAGTCTTGGAATTTTTAGATGATGTTGATAATAAGAGAAAATCTAAAATAATGGCTTTAGCCACAAGAGAAAAATTTGAAAAACTAAAAAATAGAAAATAAAATGATTGTTTTTTATATTTTTCTCATTTTTTTCAATCATTTTAAAATTTTAATAATCATGGATAGCTATTTTTACTCTCCAATCATTTCTTTTGTTTTTAATAAGTTCTCCACTTACAGGAATGTATCTTGAGTCTAAAACGTATCTTAGATAAGTTACTTCCTTTGAAGGAAGCTTTAGATTTGTTTTTATCTTAATCTTCTTTTCCTTTATTTCACATGATATCTGATTATCCTTATCGATAAAGATTTTTGCATCAAGTCCTTCATGAACTTTTTTCGCTTCAAATTTAGTAAGGTTCAGACCTGCCTCAAGACTTAAAATTGGATTCAAGTTCAAGTTTCGTTTTTTTCTGAATTTTTCATTCGCTTCCCTTGCAGACACTCCCTTATCCACTTCTTCAGCAACATACCATGCTCTTTCAATTATCTTATCAACATTTTGCTCTTCTGGTATGACTCCCTTTTCTTCATAATGTCTCATTAGCTTCAGAACCTCATCTTTTGTGACTTCCTCTTCAATGCATGATGCTGCAAGGCGAGTCATGACCGGACCATAATCCGCTCTTCTAAAGCTTGCCCAAATGGATTCCTCATCATCCTTATAGAATCTTCCTTCAACAATCCTATTGATTACCTTAGCATTCAAGTAAGCAATGTTTGTCAAGTTTGATCTGGAATAAGTGTTCATCTTATGCTTTAGAACTTTCATGTTTCTTTTTCCAGGGATTGTTCCCTTTTCTATTTCCCTTTCCAATATTTCAATGCTTGTTCTTGGAAGCAATTTTTTTATATCTTCACTTATAATCAAATCATTTTTCAGGATTTCCTTTCTAATGAATCTTCCGGAAACCTTTTTAGGCTGTGTGAGCTCTGGAATAAGGTGAAAATCAATCTTTCTATCGAACCTTTTTGATAGGAACTCATTTATCCCATACCATCTGATCACATTTCTGTTAGGGAAATCTTGAGGCATTCCAAGGAAACTTCCTTCCTGAATGAATCTTTCAGCGTAATTTTTCACTTCATCCAAGCTTATATCTGCTGCTGTAATGTAGTCTGTCACTCCGTCTTCATGCATTTTTGCAAGTCGAATAGGCACACTGTATGATAAAATCAGTCTATGATGCAGGCCTTCCACTCCAATCACCTTATCTGCACCTAATGCAAGAGCCATTTCCTCCCTTGCTTCAAAAGGTGTGAAAAATGGGGCATGATTTGCACTGTAGCCCTTATTCATATAAATGACTACTTCAATGTCTTTCTCATCAGCTATTTCACGAGCTTTTCTAATCAGTTTCTCATGTCCTTTATGAACTGGATCAAAGTCGGCACTAATCGCTATCATAATATATTTCCTAAAAGTGAATTCATTATTTAAAAAATAGAATTTAAAATGGAATTTATTTTAAAAATATTATTTATATTATAATCATTTTTTTTATTTTAAAAAAAGTGAGGGGAATAAATAATAATTTTTTATTATTTATTCTACATTTAATAACCATTGTCCAATAAGTTCAATATTCCAGTTACCAATAACCAGATTCCTATTAATGAACCGAGAACGAATGGATTTTTAATATAGGTTCCAAGGATAATGTAGATTACACCTAAGACTATTCCTAATATTCCCATCCAGAATCCATATTTGTTGTCTCTGTTTCCAACAATGATTATTAGGCCTATTATGATTAGGAATATTCCTGCTAAGTAAATTGTCAAAACAGTTAAAAATGCAAATATGCTTGGGTTAAATATTAAACCTAAACTAATTATTAACATTATTATTCCTAAGACTGTATTTATCAATCCTCTGGTTGTGTTGTATTCTACTTCACTAACACCATTTGCTAATAAGAAGATTGCAAGTAATAAAACAGATAATCCAAGGATATCTGACGCTGCAATTACTCCAAGAATTGGGAATGCAATGATAAGAATTCCTAAAATTATTGCAATAATGCTTATTGTAGTTTGTTTATGCAAGTTTTTGCCTCCTTATTTATTTTTAATATCTTAATGCATGATAAAATCAATATAATAAATATTATGCATAGTTATTTAATAATTTTATTATTTTTATTATTTATAAATATATATTTCTAAATTATTTATTTCTATAAAGATATTGTCTAATACAATGGCAAATGTTTTATTGGGGTTTTTGACTTATTCAAATCAGAGAATTTCACCTCTGCAATCCATTCTTTCTTACATTCGCAATCATATTCGATTTGGCTTTGGTCAAAGTTTGAATCTATGATTCTGTGTTTCAATTCCTTATTGCATTTCTTACAGTTGTAAGGCCCTCTTCTTGAACCGAATCCTGAGGTGTCCATCAATGAGGGAATATTTACATTTTGCCTTATTGTATTGATTACCTCGATAGTTGACCAAATCCAAGGTGGATTGTATGATCCTCTTCTCCAAAGCCTTTCTATCAATGTGCCTCTGTGAATTGTTGCTGGACAGCATGAAACCCTATCCACTCCTAAGTCTTCACAGTAGCTTGCGGTTTCAATTGCCTCATGGATTGCTTCCTGTTCAGATACCAATATAGGTTTTACAAATATGTATGCTTTGGATTTAATGTCATGCTTGGCTTTATATTCCTTAATAAGATTTATTGCCTTTTCAAAGGTTTTATTGTTGAATCCCTTATTGATCTTGTTCAATCTGGTTTCTTCATTTGAAGTTTCCAAACCTATGCTGATTTCAAATAATTTATCTCCTATTATATCAAAGATTTCATCTAAAACTTCTTTCTTAACATATTCCGGTCTGGATTCCACAACGATTTCACTGATTTCTTCCATATTTGCCAGCTTTTTCAAAATATAGTCTCTTGCTTCTTTAGGAAGCTCCTCCGGATTCAAGAAACTTCCTGATGCAAAGAGTTTTATAGCTATTTTGTCCCCATTTTCAAAATCTTCCTTGTAATCCCATCTGCCCAATTCCTTTTCAAAAAGTTCAATGATTTTGGAATTTTCGATTGGCTTAAGATAACAGTCTGAGATATAACTGCACATGGTGCATCCTCCACTTGGACCAAGTGCCCATGAACAGCCAGGGGTAGGCAAGATTAAAAATATTGTTTTCCCTTTTCCAGAATATAAAAGATCCTCTTGATACCAACTTGCAGAAAGACTATCCAATTCTTTTGGCTTAGCATATTCAATTGATTTATCTCTTATTTCTTTTGTCAATTCTCTAATTTCCATTGTTTAACCTATGATAATAATTTTATAAATTCAGAATAATTCAATATTGATTTCTTATTATAATATATTATGTTTATTATTTATAATTTTATTAAATTTCTTTTTTTACTTCTTCAATTACTTTTTATTTTTTATTAATTTTCTTTTTTAATTTTTCATTAAATTTACTTTTTTATCCATTGGAAATATTGTTTTTTTCTTTAACATTTGTTAGGATTTAGCATAATTTTGATGTTTTTGTTTGAATGATATTAAATGTTCTATTGTATTAAAATTAATTATTTGTTTTTTAATCTCCATTATTTAATAGATAATGGTTTGTTTTATTATTTTATAACAAATTTAATCTATTTTTAATATTCTATTAAGTTTTATCAATTTTTTAATGACAATTTTTCCCAGCTATTATTTTTATTTTTTATTTAATATAATTTTATTTTGTATATATTAATTTGTTAATTTTTAATTATTGTTCATATTTTTATTCAAAAAATAAACAAATGCTATTTGATATATAAATCTTTCTATATTTTTTAAATAACAAATACTTTATAAGCTAGACAACATATTAAAGATTGGTGATAAATATGAAATTTGGTATAGAATTCGTACCTCAAATCCCGTTAGATGAACTCGTAAGTTTAGTAAAATTAGCAGAAGACGTTGGTTTTGAATACGCATGGATCACTGACCACTACAACAACAAAAACGTATACGAAACCTTAGCATTAATTGCAGCAAACACTGAAACCATTAAAATGGGTCCTGGTGTAACCAACCCATACGTAAGAAGCCCTGCAATTTCCGCTTCCGCAATTGCTACTATTGACGAAATCTCTAATGGTAGAGCAACCTTTGGTATTGGTCCTGGTGACAAAGCAACCTTTGACGCATTAGGAATTGCTTGGGAAAAACCTGTATCCACTATCAAAGCAGCTATCGCAGACATTAACACCTTATTAGCAGGTGGAAAAACTGAAGCTGGTGCAGCATTAGGTGGAGCTAAAAAAGTACAAGATGCAATCCCTATTTACATGGGTGCACAAGGTCCTAAAATGTTAGAAACCGCTGGTGAAATCGCTGACGGTGTATTAATTAACGCTTCCAACCCTAAAGATTACGAAGCTGCTATGCCTATGATCAAAAAAGGTATTGAAGCAGCTGGTGGAGACAAAGCATTCGATGTAGGTGCATACACTGCAACTTCCATTGGTGCAGACTCTGATGCAGCTAAAAACGCAGCTAAAATTGTAGTTGCATTTATTGCAGCAGGTTCCCCACCTCCAGTAATTGAAAGACACGGATTACCTGAAGGATTCAACGAACAAATGGGTGCATTCTTAGCTAAAGGTGACTTCGGTGGAGCTATTGGTGCTGTAACCGATGAAGCACTCGATGCATTCTCCGTATGTGGTACCCCTGATGAATTCATTCCTAAGATTGAAGGTCTCGCTGAAATGGGCGTAACCCAATACGTAGCAGGATCCCCTGTAGGTAAAAACGTAGAAGAATCTATTAAATTATTAGGAGACGTAATTGCTAGCTTCTAAGGAAGCTACAATTCCTAATTTTTTAATTTTTTCTTTTTTTTAGTTTCATTAAATTAACAATTGTTATTTTTTCTCACTCTCATTATTGCTATTTTCAATTATACAATTTTCACTTATACATTTCCAGCTATAGCGTTATCCCTAGAATATATAATATAATATATTATTTTTATTACTCCCAAACATTACTCCCAAATATTACTCCCAAATTATCCCATGTTTAAAGATCTTTTTTTCTAAAATAGTTTTTAAGAGATTTTAATGAAAAATTCTTTTCTTTAAATACATCTAAGAAAAAATAGTTATATTTATATATTAGTTCTTATTTTTATAAATTATAAAAATATTAAAAATTGGTTTATTCTTGGAAATTTTTAGTTCTAATTTGATAAAAATTTTCCTTTTTTCAGATTTAAAGCAATTAATTATCTTATTTTATTAAATGGATGTTAATTATCTATTTTTTTAATTAAATAAATAATTTTTTTAGTTATATTGATTTCTATCAGAAATTATTCTATTTATTTTATTTTTTTAATAAAATCCATAGTTTATTTTATAAAAAAAGATATTTTATTGGTTTATTTATTATTTAAAGGATTCTTTAGCTTTTTTCTTATTCATTCCACTTTTTCATGTTTTTCACTTTTTTCCTAATTTTTTCTTCTTTTCATTGATTTTTTTAACGATCCAATATTTTTTCAAAATTTTCCTAATTTTTTCCTTTTATTTTTTCCTTAAATCTAAGAATTATATTTATTTAAGTTTTATTTTAAAAAATAGGATATATTAATTTGACATGTTTTTAAAAATTAATTTTTGCAATAGTTTATTTTTATTTTTGTAAGTGTTGTAACTTTCACTAATAGTTGTGCCATGTGTTATGGCGTTGGTCTAAGTATATGTATTCACATTACTATGATGACTGCTTTTCCACATATGGCTAAATTTATGTTTATAAATTTCATTATCATAAAATATTAATCTTGTATTAATATTATTATATATTCGTGAGAACCTAAGTTTAACTTAGTGTTTGATGTTGGTTAAATAGATGTGGTGATATTTGATTGTTATGTCTGTGATGTAATATTTGAATATTTTGTGTAATATCTCGTCTAATTTTTTTAGTGTACTTCTAAGTCTTTATTGTACTTATTTTGTTGTATTCTGTCAAATCTGTTTGATCCTGGCAGAAGCTACTGCTATTGGGATTCGATTAAGCCATGCAAGTCGAACGAATTTAGATTCGTGGCGTACGGCTCAGTAACACG
>SUTG01000099.1 GCA_015063035.1 Methanobrevibacter olleyae | reverse complement strand
GTGTAAGATGCTCACACGGTATATTTATGGCAGACCACGGTGACAGATACGCATGTGGCCGTTGTGGATACACACAATGGAAAAACGAATAAATATATCTAATTAAATATTATTCTTAAAAAAAATATTTCATCCCCACCATTTTACAATTTTTTTATTTTACTTTAATTTTAATCAAATTTTATAAATAATTATTCGTTTATTCCTCTTTAAATTGAATAATTACTAAACTTTTTTTAAATAAATTATTAATTAATATTTATTTGGTGGTAAAATTAAATATTTTTTAAAATATTTATCAATAATTTTTTTTTTTTTTAATCAAATTTTAAATATTGCAGTTAAATATGTTAAATAAGGTAAATAGGAGTATTACTATTTTAATTTTGTATATGTATTAACAAAATAATTAAACAATTAATAATTGTTTATAAAACTTATTGTCATTTGCTATTTGGGAATATTTATCATTTTTTTTAAAAATTAACTAAAATAAATACTTTTTTTATAAAATATTTTAAAAACAATATACAAAAAAATTATATCTAAAAAAAATGTTAAAAAGTTTATAATTAAAAAAACTTGTAAATATTCTTTTTATTCTAAACAATGTATTTATAATGATTTATAATGATTATTGATGTTAAATACTTTTCTATATTTAAAATAAATAATTATTTAAAGTTATCTAACCAATATAGTAATCGTGAGTAAATAAAAAAATAAAATATTTACTTATATAATAGGAGGAACCTCTTTTGAAATTTCATATTAAAACAGGTTTAACATTTCTTCTTATTACAATAATATTACTCGTCGGTTTAACAGCCATAAGTGCAGCCGATGTTGATAATACACAAACACAAGAAATAGTTAAACATACAGAAGTTTCAACCACATCTTATGATTCCGTATCAAAAGACGTGGCTGATGAAACTGTAAAAAGCGATAATTTGAATGAAAAAGAGAAAACTATTGAGAAGGTTAATAATAAGACAAAGACAAACACAAATACTATTACAAAGTCACCGGCAATACAATCTTCCAATGCGGCTGTTAAAAGAACACCAACTGATGATAATCCAAATTACATATATGTAAGTCCAAGTGGATGGGGACCTAACAAGGATCAAATTGCACAAGAACAAGATCCATACACCTTTATGTTTTATGGTACTCCATACGGAAACATACAGGGAAGCCAATTAGGAACCCTGCAATATCCGACAACCTTGAACTTTGCTCAAAAACTAGTTACAAACACTAGAAACGTTATTTATCTCATAACAGACAATGATGCTGATGAAGGAATCATATATGCTGAACGTAATGCGTTATGGGCAAGTGATCAATATACAAGTTTTGCACCATATGGTAATAATTACCAAAGTGAAGGTCAAATTACATGGAATGGGGCAAAATCATACAGTATTATTGGTGAGGAAGGAAAACACATAGTATGGTCTGGTCTAAACGGTCAGGGCGGTACCAACATGTTGAGTATTGAACCTGAATTCACTATTACAGTTAAAAATATTGAATTCAAGGACGGTAACGCAAGTGGTCAGTACCATCCTGATGGAAACACTGCTGTAAAAGGTGGAGCTATTGATAACCGTGGTACATTAACAGTAATAAACTGTACCTTCACAGATTGTGAAGCATTGGATTATGGGGGAGCAATAGCATCATACCCTGGTGGAGCACCTGCACCTGGACACTGGTGGGATGGTGAATACACAAAATTCGATTCATCCGGAAAAGTAACTATCCAGGATTGTACATTCAATAACATTAAAACCACACATAGTGGTGATGATGAAACAGTATACGGTGGTGCAATCTGGGGTGACAGATCAGATATTGATATCATCAACTGTACATTCAACAACATTGAAGGTGACTATGGTGCTGTAATTTCTAACAAGAAAGGTACCATAAACATGGATCAAGTCACAATTAATAATGCTAAAGCATACACTGAAGGTGGAGCAATAATCAACCAAGAGCAGGGTACTGTAAATATTAAGGATAGTACACTTACTAATCTTCAAGCTACAGATTATGGTGGTGCAGTTGCAAACCTTGGTGGTACTGTTAATTTGGATAATGTTGATATTAATCATGTTGTGATTACTAAAACGGCAGAATCTGAATATTTCGGTGGTACAATATATGTTGCCGAAGATGCTACTATAACTATAAAAAATTCCCATTTAGAAGATATGACTGCTACACACGGTGCAGTATTTAATGTTGAAGGTGGAATTTTAACAGTTGAAGATACAGAAATCGAAAATGCTATTGCAACTACATTTGGTGGATTGGCATGTATTCAAGATGGTCATGTAATAATGGATAATGTTAAAGTGAATAATGTTTGTACTTCAGTTGATCCTAATGATTATCAAAAAGGTAACGGTGCATTATTTTTAGCAGAAATGGGAACTATTGAAGTATCAAATAGTAATTTCACAAATAACAAGGGTAGGGCTGGAACTATAGGTTTCTTCTTTTTAGCAGAAGCAACATTTGAAAATAACAATTTCATTAATAATGAAGCAACTGGTAAAGATAATTACCTCATTGAATCCATGTATTCTGATACAACTTTCAAAAATAATTATTTTGAAAATAACACAAACAATTACCGTGATATGTTATCTGTAAATAATACAATGGCTGGTGGAGCATATGATAATCCTACTATGGTAGGAAACACTTATATCGACAACACCCTGGATCATACAATTTCTTTCATGATAAATGGTGAAAGAAAAACTTTCAATTATACCAGTGAAATACCATTAATTGGAAGCAACGATCCTATACCATTAATTAACATTACATTAAATGACACTGATCATGAAAAAAATGTAACCAATGTGGAACTGGATTTAAGATCACCTTATGCTGATTTAGAAGCAGAGGGTGGAGTTAAAAACGGAACCATTAAAATATTAAAAGGTGAAGAAGTACTCTATGAAACAGAAGTAACAAATTCTACAGCCATTATCGAACTTAACGTCAACGATTTTGATACGTACAATACGACTGTTACTCTTAAATACGAATCTGATAAGCATTTCCTTAACAAAACATATGTATTCTCAGTTTATAAGATTACTAATACTACAACAGAAGTAAATTGTGACGATGTTCCTATAGATAATCCTGTTACTGTAAATGGTACAGTAATAGATTATGAAAATGTAGGAGCAAATGGTAGTGTAATTATTCGATTTGATGATCCTGATAATGAAACATACTTTACAGGCACAGTTACTGAAGGTGAATATTCTGTTGTGACAAATCCTAATCTGGTATTGGGTGAACATACAGTTTATGTCGAATATACAGGTTTAACTGACAGATTCAATGCTTCAAAAAATTACACAACATTTAATGTTATTAAAAGAAGTGTTATCTTAAACTTAAATGATATTGAAAATGTAACTGTTCGTGATGATGCCGTTATCACAGGTACTGTGGTTGATGAGGCTTTAAATACTCCGATTACTACCGGTCCTGTAATTATTAAGATTACTGATAAGGATGGTAATGTATTCGAGGATACTGTGAATTTGGAAGATGTTGTTGATGCTGATGGTATGTTTACCTATGAGTATAATGCTGATCTTTCAGGTCATTATGATGTTGAAGTTCAGTATCTTGGTACAGATGATAAGTATGAAGAATCTGATGTTGAAGAAAAAGGATTCAATGCCAATAAAATCCCTACAACAACCACATTGGATGACTTTGAAGTAATCACTGTCGGAGATTCTATTGTCGTGACAGGTAAATTAACCGAAACAGAAAGTGGGGCAGCTATTCCTGGTGCAAAACTAAACATTACCGTGCCTGGATTGGATGAACCAATTGAAGTAACTACTGATGCTGATGGTAAGTTTACCACAAACGGAGTTGCAGAAATAAAAATAGAAAATACAACTATGAACAAGGTTACTGCAACTTATGCAGGTAACGATACTTACGTTGAATCCAGTGACGTTAAAGATTTAACAGTTCAAGAAGCTCCAACAAACATTACAATAGATACTGGAGATGAAATTACTGCACATGTTCCAACAACAGCTACATTCACATTATATGATGTGAACGGTAATATAGCTCCTAACGGAATAAATGATGCAGGAGTAACTGTTACTATCGTTGATGAATATGGTAATAACTTAAACACAACTACCGTGACTACAGGTCCTGATGGAAGTATAACTGTAGGATACACGCCTGTAACAGATGGTGAAATCACTTATACTGCCGTATACAACGGAAAAACATACGTATTTAAAGATTGTCAAAACGAAACAAAACGTGACGATGTACAATCTATTGATACTGAAATGACTGTTACTGTGGATGATACTGTTATTAATGGTACTACTACTGTTGTAGTTGATCTTGCTGATGTTAATGGTAATCCGGTAAATGGTACTATTAAGTTTGTTTGTGATGATGGTACTGTTCTTGAGGA
>SUTG01000047.1 GCA_015063035.1 Methanobrevibacter olleyae | reverse complement strand
AAAAAAACTATTTTTTAAAAAAAATTCTAAAATTTAAAAAAAGAGTGAAAAACTATTTAGAAATTAAATAGCTTTTTCTTCACAATAGCTTTGAAATCTGCATTTATTGCATTTATTCGGATTTTTAGTAGGCATAGGAGCTCTTTGATCATCAATTAATCTGTGCAAGCTATTGATTTGATATCTTATTGCTTTCTCATTGCTTTCATTGAATTCTTCGCTCCAAAAGATATTGTCAGTTCCCCTTTGCCTTAATGCAGCGATTATTGTACGATTATCATTTCCAATCATGTTTTTAAATGCCAAGCAATAAGCGCGAACTTGATTGATTGTTGATGGGTAAGCCCTATTTCCAGGTTTATCATCAATGATGATTATCTTATCAGGAGTCATTCGAACTTCATCAATAAAACCGCGGATTCCATCTTCAGTATCAATGACAAACATTTCACGGGATAAGATTTCCTCTTCCTTAGACAATTCGAAAGCATCTGCAAATGTTGATGGTTGAGCGGTTTCCTTAAATTTTTCCTCCAACATGGAATGCCCTTTTGTTCCTTCAATCATTTCTTGGGTTGGTGCAGTGCTGACTCCTTGGCAGTATTCAAGATAAAGACTGTATTCACAATATCCTTGTGTATTTAACCAGCTTATTGGAAAATTAGCTTTTTCATCAATAATTCGAACCATCTTATAATTCTCATGAAGTTCAAAATCCAAAATATTAAATTCATCTACAATAAGTTTATTTTCCATAAAATCCCCATTAAATAAAATAATTTAAAAAAAATAAGAAACCTTAAAAAAACAAGAAAAAATTAAAAAAATAAAAGATAATTAAAAATTATCTTCTAGCGAAAAATACATCTGTATCCTCTTCAACAACAGTGGTTCTTGAAATACCATCTAAAAGTCTGGTCTTGCCGGTAATTTTTCCAAGAATCACATCAATGATTATTGGGAACCAGTAAATCTTGGAAAGGGATCTAATCAATGCTTGAGAAAATGTAATGGAATAATCTCTTCCAAGCCTGCCTCTTCTTGGCACTGCTGATTTAACTTCTATAAACATCAACCTTTTACCAATAGTTGCACCTATACTCTTCTCTAAAATTGTAAAATACAATAAAATTAAAATTGGAAGAACAAATACAAAATAATGGTAAATCTGGAACATATTAAAGTAGTTTATAAAGAAATATGCGAAATAAGATACAATCCACATAAATGCAGAAACTACAAAGAAATCAAGAATATACGCTACAACTCTTTTACCGAATAAGTCCATCAAATCACCATCTGATTAATTTATTATAAACCTAAAATTTTAAAAGATTATATTTAACATACTCTTGGAACAGGATCCGCTATAGGGGTTTCCAATATTCTAACTCCTCCAATGCCTGTTTCAATCAATACTTTATCATCATCAATAACTTCACCGATAATAGCTGCATCCTTACCATATTTGTCTGTTTTAATAGCTGCCAACACTTCTTCTGCCTTTTCAGCTTTAACACCCATCAAGACTTTTCCTTCATTAGCAACTTCATAGGGATCAATACCTAACATATCAGATGCCGCTCTAACTGCCTCCTTAACTGGAATGGCTTCATCCTTAAGCATGATTCCAACACCAGATTTGCGGGCCATCTCATTAATGCAGTTTGCAAGTCCTCCACGGGTAGGGTCTTTCATAGCAGTTACTCCACCTACTTCAAGAGCTTTGGAAATGATTCCCCACATTGGAGCCACATCGGATTTCAGTTCGGTTTCAAATCCGAAACCTTCCCTAAAGGACATCAAGCTCATTCCATGGTCTCCAACACTACCTGTGATTATGATCTTATCTCCTACGCTTAAAGTGGAATCCTTGATTACTTCTCCCTTTTTAGCTATTCCAATACCTGTAGTTACAATAACAATGCCATCAAGCTTGTCCTGTTCCATTACCTTAGTGTCTCCAGTGATTACTGCTACATCAGCCTCTTCACATGTATCGCTTAAGGATTTGATGATTTTATCCAAGTCTTCAATCGGAAAACCTTCCTGTAAAATCATTGCATTTGAAATAGCTAAAGGCTTTGCACCCATTACAGAAACATCGTTGATAGTTCCTGCTGCTGAAATTCTTCCAATATCTCCACCAGGGAAGAACAATGGATTTACGGTATGACCATCAGTAGTTACAACAATCTCATAATCTCCGAGAGGAATTGTTGCACCATCATCCAATGCATCCAGGCCGTATCCTCCTTCAACTGATTTTTTTGATAAATTATTTAGAATGGTCTGTGAGATTAAATTTCCCATAACTTCTCCACCAGCACCATGTGACATTCCTATCTTCATTTTATCTCCTTAATGTTAATGATTAAAATAAATAAAAAGCAAAATTGATATCTTGCTTAAACTTATAAAAGATTCGTAATATCTTCAATAGTTTATAACATTATAATATATTTAATTAATATTAAATAAGTATTTGCAATTTATAGAAAAATTAGAGTAAAATAAGGATTATGAAAAATAGTTAAAAATAGTTAAAAGAGTAAAAATAAATTAAAAAAAGCAATAACTGTAGAGAGTTAGTGAAAAATAGTAAAAAGTTTTAAAAGTAGTTAAAAAATGTAATAAGTAAAAATTAATAAAAAAAGATAGAATAACAGAATTATTCTACAATAACTCCGTTAACGACACCATCTTGACCAGGTCTGGAGGTAACTTTTGCATTACCTAATTCGGTTTCTACAATAGCACCTTTGGTGATGATGTTCCTTCTTACGTAGTTAGGGTTAGCACTGTTTTCAATTACGTTTAAGATTTCTACAGTGTGAGCTTTACCATCAGCATCGATAACGTTGATTTGTTTTTCGAATGCTAATCTGTGTTTTTCGTTTCCACCACGGGTTCTGATTTTTCTTAATTTTTTCTCACCTAATCTGGTTTCTGCAGATTCTCTACCTAATTCAGATTTCCTTTTACCACGGTTTGCAACTCTTCTAGCACCAGATGGAGATCTGGTTGATTTTCCTTGACAAATAGCCATAACAATATCTCCTTATATTATTTTTTCCGTAATCTATGTAATTATTAAATTTTCATTTCCAAAAGATTTCAAGCTAAATTTACATAAAGTAATCTAATGGAATAATTTTTCTAAAATATGAAACTCAAAGAACAAGCTTCCGCTTTGCTTGATAAGAGATAAATTCAATAAAAATTCATTTTCAAATAATTATTAAATTTATTTTTGATTTATTTTTTTAAAGATTGAGAATAAAATTCTCATAAATAAGCAAGTTAATTAATGATTCTTACTGCAAGATAAAATAAGAATGTATATATTTATATTCAAAACTATATATAAAGGTAACTATTTTTAGAACTTCAAAAAATTGAAAATAGAAAATGAATATTGAAAAATAGAATAAATTAAAAAATAATTAAAAAATAATTAGAGAATAATTAGAGAATAATTAGAGAGTATTAAAAAATAATTAAAGAATAATAAAGAATAATAAAGAATAATTAAAGAATAATTAAAGAATAATTAAAGAATAACGAGAAGATGTGAAAATAAAAAATATTATAAGACAGTATCCACATCAGAAATACTATCTAAAACAATAATATCAATATCCTCTTCATTAACTCTTTCTTTCTCATCTTCATCTAAAGTGGAATTAACAAGAATAGCGCTCATTCCTGCATTAACTGCACCCATACAGTCAACATCCAATTTATTTCCAATCATAACGCTTTTTTTAACGTCACATGCCATTCTTCTGCATGCTTCTATATAAATTTCAGGGTCAGGCTTTTCAACTCCCACTTCCTCTGAAGTGATTACAATGTCAAAAAAGTGGTATAAATTCAATCTGACCAGTTTTTCCCATTGCTTAATGGTGATTCCATTGGTGATTGCACCTAATTTATAACCTTTACTTTTAAGGTAAATCAATATTGCACTTGTTCTAGGGAATGGTCTTAAAAGAGCAAATTTCACATTGTGATATGTTGTCATTCCAATAGCTACCAAAAGAGGATCTTCCTTTCCTAAAACTTCCTCTGTCAAGATATTGAAGTGTCTGGAATAGTTTGAACCTTTCTCTTTAATAATATCCTTTAATAAGTCATATGCTTCCTCTGGCTCTAAAGGCAAACCATTGTTACACATACTTTCAATAGCTGCATGTCTTGCTAAATCAGCAAAACTTGAAGTGTCTACAAGGGTATCATCAATATCAAAAAATACTGCTTTTGTCATTATTACACCAAATACCAAATGTCTCAATCAATAAGCGTTAAATTTATTTCAAAATCTCTAATTATATATTTATTTTATTATTATATAAAAATTCCTAAAGAAAATTATTCATTTATCCAAACATTTACAAATTAAAAGCAATTGGGAATTAAAAGAAAGCATCTAAACTTTGTTGCCTTTCATTGGAAGATAATTCCATTAATCTGCCCTTATCATAACCTAAAGGTTCCATCATCCTTGAAACGGCAGGAATCAACTGATTTTCAATATAATACTCCTTATCATATTCTATTCCTTCACTATATTCATAAGGAACTGCCCTTTGGCTAATTGAACCTTTTCCCTTAGCTATGATATACTGAACAATTGTTCCCTTACCTACCTTTATTCCATGAGATTCAATCTCTCGAGCTGCAATGACATGTGGGCCAACCTGTTTGTAATCATCAAGATTTTTGGTGATTTGGGTATGGATAACCAATTCCTTCCTATCCAGATTGCCTGATTTGATTTGTTTAAGAACTTTGCTGATGATCTTTTCGGCCTTTTTAACATTTCCCTCTTCTAAAATAGCCATTAATATATCTTTCTGAGTTTTTTTTGCAATTGGGGCCCAATCCCTTCTAACAAGCTCCAATCCTTTTGCAATGATCTTACCATCTTCAATTACAGCATATCTCTTTTTGCTTACAAAGAACCCTCTTCTATAAAATCCTTCAAATTCCAATTCCATTGTATCAGGTAAAGATCCATTAAAATAGGATAAAAACTTATCCTTTTGCACCCTTATCTCATTCTCAATAGCTATTTGCTCAGGGGATTCAATCATTTTTACACCTAAAAAATCATTAGTCTTTAATCATATATCTTTTTTATCTTTTTAATAAATCTTTTTAATATAGCCCTTGTTTAAAATTTAAAAATTATTATCTAAAATTTATTTATAAACTATCTATAAAATATCTATAAACTATCTATTAAATATCTATAAAATACCTATTTACTAACTATAAAATAAATATCTACTATCTATTAAATAGATATTATGAACTTAAACATTTAATATTTAATATCTAATTTATTATTATGAATAGTAATATATATTAAACCTAATATTGAATCTTAACAAAAAAATAAATATAATAAAGTTCAATATAATTAAAACTTCATTATAATAAAAACAAGCTGTTATAATGAAAACAATTGAAGGGATTGCTATGAAAGACTCTGAGAAAATTATTATAGAATTCATCAAGTTATCTAAAAACCGAGAGAAAATATTCAAAGCATTAGACGGAGAAACTTTAAAACCTACAGATTTGAGCAAAAAGACTAATATCCATAGTAACAATGTAAGCCGCATCTTAAGTCAATTGCGAGAAAAGAATCTAGTTCGTTTATTAAACCCTGAAACCAAACGAGGCAGGTTATACGAATTAACAGACTATGGAAAAGAAATTTTAAATTTAATGAAATCACAATGAGATTCATTAAATTTTAAATAAAATAAAAATATTAAAAAAATAATAAAAAATAGATATTGAAAAATAAAATGATTTAAAAAAATCATATTTCAATTTCTAAAGCTATAGGGCAATGATCAGAACCCTCAATATCAGATTTGATATAGGATGCCTTGACATTGCCTTTAAATTCTTCATTTACAAAGAAGTAATCTAAACGCCATCCCACATTCCTTGTTCTAGCACGAGTCCTATAACTCCACCATGTATATTTGTCTCTCTCTTCTTCATGCAGCATCCTAAATGTATCAATATAGCCATTATCCAGGAACTTAGTTACCCATTCCCTTTCTATAGGCATGAAACCAGAGGTATTTTCATTTTCTTTAGGCCTGGCAAGGTCTATTTCCTTATGTGCAGTGTTTAAGTCACCGCAAATAACTAAATTGTGACCTTTATCCCTTAAGTCATTAGCATAATCAAGGAATGCATCATAGAAATCAAGCTTGTACTTCAATCTTTCCTCACCATTTCCCCCATTCGGATAGTAAATGTTTAAAAGAGTGAACCCATCAAAATCCAATCTTTGAAGTCTGCCTTCGATATCGAACTTTTCAATTCCCATACCTGAATAAACCTCTTTAGGTTCAATAGCTGTATAAGTGGCCACGCCACTGTAGCCTTTCCTTTCTGCAGAATTGAAATAGCTTGCATAACCTGGAATATTGACTAATTTTTTAGGCAATTGGTCTATTTGTGCCTTAGTTTCCTGAAGGCATACAATATCTGCCTTTTCCTCATTGAACCAGTCAAGAAAACCTTTTTTATGAATAGCTCTAATACCATTTACATTCCATGAAATAAGTCTAATATCTGTCATAAAAATCACATTAAACAATAATTGAAAAATTGAATAATTAATTAACAAATTATCAAATAATAAATAATGAATAATAAATAAATAAAAAAAGAATTTTGAGTAAAGATAAAATCAAAAAATTAATCGAACTTTACTCCTTCCTCTAAAGGAACCTCTCTTAACCAGCTAATGTCACTCTTATATAGCATTCTAATGTCAGATAAGTCATATCTAATCATTGCAAGACGTTCAATACCTAAACCAAATGCTAAAGCTGGTGTGTTGATTCCTAAAGGTTCTAGAACTTCTGGTCTGAACATTCCGCAACCACCAAGTTCAATCCAGCTTTCTTTTTCTTCCAAGTAAATTTCACACTCAGTTGAGAGATAGGTATAAGGGAAATAAGCTGGACGGAACCTTACTTCAAATCCTAATTTCTTATAGAATTCCTTTAAAGTACCTAATAAATTTTGATAATTGATTCCAGGAGCGGCAACAAGCCCTTCAACTTGATGGAACTCTGGCAAATGCTTATAGTCGAAAGTTTCTCTTCTGAATACCCTTCCCACTGAAAACATCTTAATAGGAAGTTCACCTTTTGCCAATCTTTGAGTGGAAATTCCAGTTGTATGGGTTCTTAAAACAGATTGGCGAGCAATATCCGCATTCCATTCATAGTTCCAACCTTCAGAACCAGTGTTTCCACCATCTTCATGAGTTCTTGCTACTTTTTGAACAAGCTCATCATCCGGCAAATCACAAGTTAAAGGATTTTTCATATAAAAGGTGTCCTGCATCTCTCTTGCAGCATGATCTTGAGGTTGGAAAAGAGAATCAAAATTCCAGAAGGCAGACTCCAAATAATCACCTTTATCTTCAGTGAATCCCATATTCAAGAAGATTTCTCTAATCTCCTGAATGATTCTTCTTAAAGGATGCTCTTTACCTGGGAAGAATATAGGGTATTCTGCATTGATATCATAAGGCCTGTATTTCAAGTCTTTCCAAGATCCTTCCTTAAGCTGTTGGTGAGTCAATTGGGTAGCTTCCTCTTCAAGGGTAAAGCCAAGCTCTAAAATCTCACGGCCTAAATCTGTTAATTCAAAGCTGTGTAAGGTTGTCTTTTGTTCAGCAATAAGATTTTTTCTCTCTTTAAGTGCAGACAAACCTTTTACCATGTCTTCATCCAATTGCTCTTTAGACATTTGTGCCTTTTCAATAAGAGTTTTTAATAATGATTCGTCATCACCTAATTTATCCTTGCTGGATTCACCTACATCAGTAATGGATAATACTCCCTTATCCATTTTTGCCCAACTTTTACGAACTAGCCAACCAATTGAGATATTGACTTCTTTTTTGTCAAGCCCTTCTAGATTAGCCAAATCCTTCATAGCCAATTGCTTTTTATCTTGCAATACTTTTAGGATTCTCCTTTCAGGAAGGCCAATTTCAGCATATTTTTTACCATTATCAGTCAAGCTAAATTTCTCTTTTGTGTCTTTATTAACTATAATGATTCCCTTAGAAGCTAATGACCCTGCAGCACTCATAACTGATTTTATATTTAAACCAGTGTTTTCAGCTATTTCATCAGGAGTCGCATTTTCATTGATCTCTAACTCTTTCAATAGCTTTTTTTCATAAATATGCAATTCATTAATGATTTTATTAATATTTTCACTCATCTAAACACCAGATGCTTTTTATAATTATAATTGATAAGAATAATTGATAGATTATATTTAATAGTTTATTTGTGCATAAAATTATTCAAAATATCTATCATTTCATAATATTATAATATATCTCTAATCTAATTAATAAATATATTCAAAAATAGGAATTTTAAATTTTAATAAAAAATTCGATAAATAAGAAAATAAAAAAATAAAAAAAGAATAATGGAAATTAGAAATTATCTGCAAGATATGATAGGAATATGGATGCTGCAGTTAAATCAGCAGTTGTTCCGGGATTCAATTTGTTTTCATAAAGATAATCATCAAATTCCAATAACTTTTCAACGAATGAATCATCATCCTTGAATTCCAAAATCCCTTTTGCCTTTTGGGATACGGATTCTGCCACTTCATCCCCATATTTTCTTGAGATTAAAGTGTCTGGGATTTGAGATAGGATTGTCATGAAAGTTAAAACTGTAGCCTTATTAATCACATCAACATCATCAGAACTTTTCCAAAAGTTTGTAAAGCAAGGATATCCGATTTCAAAACAAACAGGCATTTTATTGGTAAGTTCATTTGCTAATCTGTCCCAACCTGCTGAGATTTCCAAAACATCAAACATTGTCTGATTGTTTGCACGCAATTCATCCTTAGCCTTTTCGCTCATCACATCAAATTCATCTTGATCTCCCATTCCTCCAGCATCTGCAACATTGATTGCATCATAAAGGTTTACTGCATCCTCAACAGTTGTAGCATCCATTAAAAGACCTACATTTTCCTGAATTTCATCAAAGCTGTTACTTATTGAAGCTGCAGCTGCAATTGGGATACACATCATCATAATACCTAAATTAGTGTTGGTTTCAATCCATCTATTGGTTTCATCAACCGCCTGTAAAATGTATTTTCCTAATTCCGCTTTGGATAGGTCATCAATTTCCTTAGCTTGGCTTGCAACCTCTTCCATAGTATCTCCAATAACTACAGCACTTATGGCAAAGTCCTGAAACACCATATCATCGTAATTGCGAGTCCTGTGGACATTTCCAGGTTTTGGCCAACCACTCACTTCAAGAACAGATGCAATTTGAGCTAATTTAGCAATTTCTTTTGCTTCCACATGCATTCCCCCAAAATCATAAGTGGTCTAAAGCATAAGGAGCGAAATTAGTGATTATCAAATCAGCTCCAGCTCTTTTTATGGATATCAATGATTCCATTATGGCTTCTTCAGACAAATATCCGTTTTCAATAGCTGCCATAATCATGGAATATTCACCACTTACATTATAAGTTACTAAAGGCAATGTGAATTCATCCTTGATGGTTTTGATTATATCCAGATAAGGAAGTGCCGGTTTAACCATTAAGAAGTCAGCCCCTTCAATAATATCAAGTTCCGCTTCCCTAATTGCTTCAAGTGCATTTGCAGGATCCATTTGATAGGATTTTCTGTTTCCTGCTGAAGGAGCAGAGCATGCTGCTTCTCTAAATGGATAATAGAATGAAGAAGCGAATTTAACTGAATATGACATGATCATTGTATTGTAATAGCCATTTTCATCAAGAATTTCCCTTAAAGCTTGGATTCTGCCGTCCATCATATCAGAAGGGGCTACAATATCTGCACCCGCTTCCGCATGGGACAATGCAACTTTTGCAAGATATTTCAAGGATTCATCATTCAATATTTCAAAGCCGAAGTCTGTGTCATCATTCTTTTCAATCAAACCGCAATGGCCATGGGAAGTGTATTGGCATAAGCAAACATCTGTTATGATAACTAAATCTGTTTCCTCTTTAAGCTTGCGGACAGTCCTTTGAACAATTCCTGTTGAAGCAAATGCAGGAGATCCTATTTCATCTTTTTTATCTTCACTTGGAATGCCAAATACTATGATGGACCTTAATCCTTTAGCTTCCAATTCCTTTGCATATTCAACACAGTCATTTAAAGAATACCTATATTCTCCAGGCATAGTGGAAATAGCTTCCTTTTCCCCATCCTTCAAGTCTTCCTTAACGAAAATTGGATAGATCAAATCCTCTTTATTCAATTTGGTTTCACGTACAATATCTCTAATTTTAGAGTTCTTCCTATATCTTCTCATTCTTGTAATTGGAAAATTCATGATTTCACTTCTTAATGATTATGTTAAAAAAATTATTACTTTAAATTAATTTAGAATAAAATAGAATAATTTTAGTTTTATTAAATTTGGTTTTATTAAAGTTATCCTTTTTTAATAATATTCATATATTAATATATCAAATTACTAATATAAATTTTAATATAAATTCATGTAAAAACTTAAACTATATTAATGGAAATACAAATATTTAATATTAGAAAATTAAAATTAAGAAAAGTGAACGAACTTACAATAATCTAATAAAATCTTATGAGGAATTATATGACAAACACTATTGGAAAAATCTTTTCAATTACAAGTTTCGGTTCCAGTCATGGAAAAGCACTTGGAGCAGTAGTGGATGGATGCCCTGCTAATTTGGAACTTAGTGAAGAGGACATTCAAATTGAATTGAATAAAAGGAGACCTGGAACAAGTGCACTCACAACATCCAGACAGGAAGGGGATAAAATAGAAATAGTATCTGGAATATTTGAAGGCAAAACAGATGGAACACCAATCACTGGAATCGTTTACAACACCAATCAAAAATCTAAGGATTACTCAAACATTAAAAACACACCAAGGCCTGGACATGGAGATTACTGCTGGATGGAAAAATATGGAATTTATGACTATAATGGAGGAGGCCGTGGAAGCGGCAGAATCACAATAGGTCATGTAATCGGCGGAGCTATTGCAAAGAAACTATTAAAGACCCAAGGCATTGAAATTATATCTCATGTTGTTCAAATAGGAGATGTCAAGGCGAAAAATATTGATTATGAAAAGCTGAAAGACACAATTGAAAAAAACAATGTTAAATGTGGTGACCTGGAAGCTGCAAAACTCATGGAAGAATTAATTCTTTCTAAAAAACAGGATGGAGATTCCATTGGAGGAATAGTTGAAACAATTGCAAGTGGAGTTCCTGCAGGACTTGGAGAACCAGTATTTGGAAAGCTTGACGGAGATTTGGCACAAATCTTAATGAGCATCAATGCAGTTAAAGGAGTTGAGATAGGATTAGGTTTTGAAAGTGCAAAATCCTCTGCTTCTGAGATTAACGATGAATTCCACTATGATACAAATGAAAATGGAACTAAAATAATAGAGACTAAAACCAACAATTCTGGAGGCATCCTTGGAGGCATGAGCAATGGCATGCCAATCGTTTCAAGAATTGCTGTTAAGCCAACACCTTCAATCTCCAAAATCCAAAATACAGTTGACTTGGAAAGTGGAGAAAACGTGAAAATTGAAATAAGTGGCAGACATGATCCATGCATATGTCCAAGAGTCACTGCAGTTGCTGAATCAGCCACAGCTATCATTTTAGTAGACCATATGATTCGTGGAGGATTTATACATCCTACAAACTTAAATAAGTCCATTTAAATCAAGATAAAAATTTCATGAAATAATCTTGAAATTACATGAAATGAAAAAAATAGAAAAAATAGAAAAAATAGTGAAAATAAAATAAGAAAATAATTTAATTGTTATAATTATTTCTCTTATTATTTCTTTTTTTATTTGATTTTGATTCGAAATTAAGGGAATAGACATCTTCTTGTTTTATGCGATTTGCAAACCTATCCTTAAGACGTATCATTTTAGAACGTTCAGGATATTTCTCATTGATGTCCACTTTCATACCATCAAAAGCAGCTAATGTTCTAACTCCAGTCTTTTTAGAGACTCTGATTGCCTCTTCAACTGGATTTGCAGCAATCATCTTGAAACCGAAGTGGGTCATAATAGCTAAACTTGGCTTCACTTGCTCAACAATATCGATAAAATTATCTGTACACATATGCCCCCTAATTGACCTTGCTCCAGGTCTTAAGACGCTACCTATTAAAATGTCTGCATTTTTATGATATTTAGGCAATTCATCAAAATATTCCGTGTCAGCAGTGTATGAAATCTTAAAGCCATTATTTTCTATTTGGAAACCAACACCTGTAGGATCCCCATGTCTTGTTTCAGTACCTTTAATGCTAAATGAAGGAAAACGCGCTATTTTATTAGGGGTTAAAATCAGATTTTTAGAATTGCTTTTATGATAACTTGAAATAGCCGGACCCCAACGTTGGAATTTTTCAAAAATGGTTTGGCTTCCCATAATGATACCATTATTCTTTGTCATTCCTCTTGTCATAGCTTCAATAAATATTTCAGCATCGTTATAATGGTCTGTATGGGAATGAGAAATAAAAACCCCATCGATTTTAGTGGGATTTACACCAAACTGATAAGATCTGACCAATGCTCCAGGGCCTGGGTCAACTTGATAGTTCTTTCCTCCAAAATCGTCAATTCTAAAGCCCCCAGTCATTCTCTTCTGACTAATGGTGGCAAACCTACCACCTCCAGAGCCTAAAAAAGTAATTTTCATATTGTCACCTTTTAAAATAAAACAAATGTAAAATCAATCAATAATAACACTGCTCATTTAAGATGACATAATATGATATCACATTTTAAATTAGCCTTATTACGTTTAATGCATAAAACTTCATTTTCAATAACGACTTGATCCTTTAATAATGCATCATCTTCACCTTCAACAAACATGATAACATTTTCACCAGGCTTTGCAAGAAGTTTCCAATTGATGTCAAATGCCCTTACATCAGGATTTAATTTCACTTGAATCATCTTTTCATCAATTGAATCGACAATTCCTACAGGACCTTCATCAATAATTGTAGATGCTAATTTAATAGTTTCATTTTGTTTTAATAAGTCTTCTCTAAGTTTTGTTCTAAACTTAGCTAAAAGATTAACATCTCTTTCAATGACTTCATCCAAATAATCTTGAACCTTATCTTCTGATAAGTTGTTTTGTTGAATAACAACATCATATTTAGTGCCTAATGAAGGAGTTCTTTTAGAGATATCCTCTATTATTTGACCGAATATATCTCCCATATACTTTAAACTAAAACTAGGTTTCCATCTCTTTTTAAGCATTTCATTAGCTAAAGATTTTGTAATCTTATTTCCAAATACGATAATGGAAGATTCTCCTCTTTTGGCATTGACTATTTCAGATCCAGTTAGCTCAATAATCTGGAAACCGTTTGTTGTACCATAAATCCTTTTTCTTTTGGTTTCCATAGCTCCTCTTGAACTGACTTCTCCTACAGCCACATTTTCAACACTTTTTACTTTAGTTGCATCATCTGTAACTTTTAAGCTTATTTCAAGCTCTTCAGCTCTTGCATATAATTCCTCGTCACTAGTAATTTCACCAGTGTAAATTTCTTGTTCCAAGAGTTCACGTTCCTCTTTAGAACCAAAATAGGCAATTCTTCTCTTATCCCCTGCCATTACACATCCTTTCTTTCCAACATAAGCAATAATTAAACTCATACTCTCACATCGCTTAATAATAGGCACCAATCGTTAGTTTTATTCAAAAATAATCAAAACGTTAATCAATTAATCAATCATGACTGCTATAATGCCTAATTTTATTTACTTTTAATTTATTTAATTTTAAAATTTCAATAAAGTCCTGAAAGTTTAGAAAATTGAAAAAAGATTTAAAAATTAATTTTATCCTTTAAAAGAAAAAAACTTTAAATGAAATTTTAATTTCTTACTTTATAGTTATATAATTACAAATATAAAAAGTTTTTATAAAATATTTTAAAATTTAAACAAAAATAATGGAAAATAATGGAAAATAATAAAAAACGATGAAATTTAAACATGAAAATCTTAAATGTTTTAATTATATAAAACTTTATATATTGAAAAGAACAAAGTAGAATTAATTATTATTTGGAGGCAATTATATGGCTAAAATTAATGAAATTTACAGATGTAACCACTGTGGAGTCATGGTGGAAGCTATTGTTGAAGGAGCTGGAGAATTAGTTTGCTGTGGAGAAGCAATGGAACTTTTAGAACCTAGACAATTACCAGAAGGCGGAGTAAAACACATTCCTGTAATTACTAAAGAAGACGGAAAAATTGTCGTAACTATGGGAGAAGAAGCTCACCCAATGTTAGAAGAACATTACATTAATTTTGTTGAATTAATCGTTGGAGATCAAGTCTACCGCGC